>JBBSKK010000065.1:0-10273 GCA_038256395.1 Cytophagales bacterium
GACGGCTCGAAGGGCAAACGTCTCTATAAAAGGACACCAATCGCTGTCTATGCGAGGCGCATGAGGCTGTACACTAGACGGTTGGCAATAAAATTAATTTTCTGTATATTTGAATAAAAAACTGGAAAGACTATGACAACGCTAACGTTTGAAGTAGAGGTGAACGATGAAGCCGCCGAGCGGATTCGCCAAAGCGAGCAGGAGCGTACCAAAATAAATTTATTGCTGAAAAGCTTAGTGGAAACCCCCAGTTCGCCGTAGTATTCCGCAAAAAGTTGTGCGTGGTCTTCCGAAGGGAGACTGCGTACCACAAATGAGCAGCCGTTTTTAACGGCCCGAAGCCCAGACGTTTCTGTAATTGTAGTATAAGTGTACCTGCTGCCCCGCTATTTCTGTATTTTTGTCAAAAAAGCCTATGGACGCTTTACGCCATTTCACTACTTCCGAAGACGGAACGATTCTGCTGAAAGTACCCGCCGCATACACCAAGCGTCGGCTGGAAATTATCATTCTGCCCGCTGACCCGAATGACGAGACGCTGTCCGCCGAGGCATCGGAGCGGTTGCTGGAGGCGCACCGGATCATCGATGCCGGGGGAGGTATTGAAAATCCTGAAAAATTTCTGGCGGAATTTGAGCAAAGCCGCCAGGATCGCCCCTGGTGCTGGCGCAACTGGGCGTAGTGGGCGATGCGCAGCGAGTCGATGCGGTCATTCCGGGCGGGCGCCCCCGTTGCCGCGCAGGATGCCCAGCGAGCGCTTGATCTGCAGGGGGGATTCGATCCACAGTACCCGGCTCTGGTCAAAGAACTGTCCGACACCTGGCACCAATGGGCGGCTCGAACGCAGACGATTCCCAAGCCGCAGTAGATTTTGGTTTTTAGAAAAAAGAACCCCTGATTTCGCATCTCAAAAATTGATAACTGTCCGATTCCGAACCATAGTGTCCGAAATCGGACAGTTTCATTTTAAATTTTTATTGATTTTCAGATAGTTATATTTTTGGTATAGGTTTGTTAAGTGGTTGAAAGCAGGAAAGGAACTTGCGGCTGCCTTCGTTTTTCCTTTCCTCCATCCTCCTTTCCTCCATCCTCCTTTCCTCCTTTAAAGCTATGCTTCGCAACTACCTCAAAATCGCCTTCCGCAACCTCGTCCGCAACAAGGCGTACTCCTTCATCAACATTGGCGGTCTGGCCGTCGGCATGGCCGTGGCGATCATGATTGGCCTGTGGATGAACGACGAACTGACGTTCGACCATTACCACAAAAACCACGACCGCATTGCGCAGGTCTATCAAAGCCAGACTTTCAACGGCAAAATCGGTACCGGTGCTGCCATTCCCCGTCCCCTGGAAATGTCCCTGCGCAATGACTACGGGGAGAATTTCAAACACCTCGTGATGAGTAGCTGGCGGTTTCGGAGCATTCTGACCCACGACAATAAGAAGTTGGTGAAGCAGGGAAACTTCATGCAGGAGGCGGCACCCGAGATGCTGGGTCTGGAAATGCTTTCGGGGCAAAGGGATGGATTGAAAGACCCCAACTCCATCCTGCTGGCGGCTTCTACGGCCCAGGCACTTTTCGGCAATGAGGTAGCCCTGGGCAAAATTGTCAAATTCAATAACAAGTACAACTTGAAAGTGACGGGCGTATACGCCGATGTGCCGCCAAACAACGATTTCAACGCCACGACTTACATTGCTTCTTGGGAGCATTACGTGACTAACACGGAATGGATCAAAAATTCGGTGGATCAGTGGGGAAATAACTCTTTTCAGATATTCGCCCAAATCGCCGATAACACTACGATGGAACAGGTTTCGGCTATGATCAAAGATGTCAAACTGAAGGACGCTCCCGATGACTTCATCCCGTTCAAGCCAGTAATATTTCTGCAACCAATGAACGATTGGCACCTGCGCTCCAACTTCGAGAACGGCGTGCAGACGGGCGGACGGATCGAGAACGTCTGGCTGTTCGGTATCATCGGGGTCTTTGTGCTGTTGCTGGCTTGCATCAATTTTATGAACCTCAGCACCGCGCGTTCGGAAAAGCGGGCTAAGGAAGTGGGCATCCGCAAGTCGGTCGGCTCGGTGCGTTCGCAGCTTATCAGCCAGTTTTTGAGCGAGTCATTTATAGTGGTGGGGCTGGCGTTTGGGGTGGCGATGATTTTGGTGATGATCGCATTGTCGTCTTTCAACACCTTGGCTGACAAAAAGATAGAGTTCCCCTGGGCCAACGGCTATTTCTGGGGCGCATCTTTGCTATTCGTTCTCTTTACCGCCCTGCTTTCCGGCAGCTATCCCGCCCTCTACCTTTCCTCTTTCCAGCCCGTCAAAGTCCTGAAAGGCACCTTCCGGGTGGGGCGTTACGCAGCACTACCGCGCAAGGTGTTGGTGGTGCTGCAATTCACGGTGTCGGTGGCCTTGATTATCGGCACGATCATCGTGTTCCGGCAAATCCAGCATTCCAAAAACCGTCCCATCGGCTACGACCGCCAGGGATTGATCCAAATCCCGCTGACGCAGTATGATTTTGTGGGGAAATACGATTTCCTGCGCCACGAATTTCTCAATTCGGGCGCGGTGGTCGAGATGTCCTCGGCCAGCAGCCCGACCACCCAGGTCTATTCCAATCGTTCTGGTTTTTTGTGGGAAGGCAAACCCGAAGGCTTTCAGGAAGACTTGGCTTGGACGGCGGTTTCGCCTGAATATGTCAAATCCCTGGGTCTGAAGATCATCGCCGGGCGCGACTTCTCGCGCGAATTCGCCTCCGACTCCAACGCCGTACTGTTGAACAAAACCGCTGTCAAATATATGGGTCTGAAAAATCCCGTCGGCACCATCATCCGCGACGATGACGAGGAAGACCCGGCACCACCGATGACCGTTATTGGCGTCATCGACGACATGATTATGACGTCGCCCTACGAACCCGTGAAGCAGTCGATGTACGTGTTTGACAAATACAACAACGCCAGCTACTACAATCTCCGGCTCGACCCCGACCAGAGCGCCCGCCAGTCCATCGCCGCCATCGAAAGTATTTATAAGAAAAACTTCCCCGACCTGCCCTTCGAGTACCAGTTTGTAGATGAGGAATACGCCGCCAAGTTCGCCTCCGAAGAGCGCGTCGGCAAACTGGCGGGCGTCTTTACCGGGCTGGCGATTCTAATTAGCTGCCTGGGGCTGTTTGGCCTGGCTTCTTACATGGCCGAGCAACGCACCAAGGAAATTGGCGTACGCAAAGTACTGGGTGCCAGCGTCACCAGTTTGTGGCGGCTGCTTTCTAAGGATTTTGTTTTTCTGGTTTTAATTGCGTTACTCATCGCCTCGCCGCTTGCCTGGTACTTCATGGACGGCTGGTTGCAGAAGTACGATTACCGCACCGATTTGTCGTGGTGGATTTTCGCGGCGGCGGGCGCGGGGGCGTTGGCAATTACGCTGCTGACGGTGAGTTTTCAGGCGGTGAAAGCGGCGTTGATGAACCCGGTGGAATCGCTGAAAAGCGAATGAGACTTCGGCTCCGCTCAGACTGACAGAGGCCAAGAGGCTGTCAGTCTGAGCGGAGCCGAAGAAAGTCCGAGCGTGCCGGGTTTCCTGTGATCCTGAGCGTAGTCGAAGGGCTTACAAATTCCCTTCGATCACTTCCCTAAACTCTTTCTCGGGCATGAGTCCAATGCCACGCCAGAGCAGTTTTCCATTTTTGTACAAAAGAAAAACCGGAATTTCGTCCACTTGCAGGCTCTGCGCCAGAGCCTTGTTTTGGTCGTAGTCGATGGTTTCGATGATAGCCTTGCCCTTGTACTCTTCGGTCAGTTTGTGAATGGTGGGCAGCATTTGCTGGCAGGGAGCGCACCATTTGGCAAAGAAATCGATCAGCACGGGCTTGTCGGAAGCGATGAGTTTCTGGAACGCTTCCTGGCTCATGCCCGTCGGCGCGGAGGCGGCGTTCTCGTCTTTCTCGAAAGGCATTTTAGCCGACGACCATTTCAGAAATCCGCCCTGCATGTCGTACACTTCCTTAAAACCATTCTCCACCAGCAACTTGGCGGCTTTTCCGCTGCGGCCACCCGACAGGCAGTAGACGAACACGGGCTTGTCCTTGTCCAGCGTCGCTAATTTTTGGACAAAGACCGGGTCTTTGATGTCCAGGTTCTGCGACTTGGCGAGGTGTCCCTGCGCATACTCGTCGGGTGTTCGCACGTCCAGCAGTTGGCCCTGCGGCGTGGCGGTGAGTTTTTGGTCGAATGCGTCTACGGCTAATGGAATCTGGGCAAAAGCCGTTTGGCAAAATAAAGCCCACGTTATCAATAAGAGGCATTTCAGTCGTTTCATGTCGGTTCCCGAATATTTACGTTAATTTTGTTTTTGATAAAATTAACCATTTACCCCCATAAAACCCAAAACTGTCCATGAGTACCATTCAGTCCGTTCACGCCAGACAAATCCTGGATTCCCGAGGCAACCCCACCATAGAAGTCGATATCCGCACCGAAAACGGCTATTTGGGCCGCGCGGCCGTGCCTTCCGGGGCTTCCACCGGCAAGCACGAAGCCGTGGAATTGCGCGACGAAGACGATAAAGTTTATGTTGGCAAGGGCGTCCTAAAAGCCGTCGAGAACGTCAACGACATCATTTACCCCGAGTTGATCGGCATCTCGGTGTACGAGCAGAACCTGATCGACAAGATCATGCTGGAACTCGACGGTACCGATAATAAAGCCAAGCTGGGCGCGAACGCCATTTTGGGCGTATCGCTGGCCGTGGCCAAAGCCGCCGCGCAGGAGGCCAACCTGCCGCTTTACCGCTACATCGGCGGCACCAACGCCAACACACTGCCCGTGCCAATGATGAACATCCTCAACGGTGGCAGTCACGCCGACAACTCCATTGACTTTCAGGAATTTATGGTAATGCCTGCCAAGGCTGACACCTTCTCCGATGCCCTGCGCATGGGCGTGGAGGTGTTCCATACCTTGAAAAAAGTTTTGAAAAGCAAGGGCTATTCCACCAACGTCGGTGACGAAGGCGGCTTTGCCCCCAACATCAAGTCCAACGAGGAGGCCATCGAAATCGTGATTCAGGCTATCGAGAAGGCGGGCTACAAGCCGGGCGAGGAAATTTTCATCGCCATGGACGCAGCAGCTTCCGAGTTCTACGAAAATGGCGTGTACCACTTCAAGAAATCCGATGGCCGCAAGCTGTCGTCGCAGGAAATGGCTGATTACTGGACGGATTGGGTGAATAAGTACCCGATCATTTCCATCGAAGACGGCATGGACGAGGACGACTGGGACGGCTGGAAAGCTTCCACCGAGGCCATCGGCGACAAGTGCCAGCTCGTGGGCGACGACCTGTTCGTGACCAACGTCAACCGCCTGCAACAGGGCATCGACCAGAAAATCGCCAACGCGATTTTGATCAAAGTCAACCAAATCGGCTCGCTCACCGAGACGATCGACACCGTGAACCTGGCCAAGCGTAACAGCTACAAGAACATTATGTCGCACCGCTCGGGCGAAACCGAGGACTCCACCATCGCCGACCTGGCCGTGGCCCTCAACACCGGCCAAATCAAGACCGGCTCGGCCTCCCGCTCCGACCGCATGGCGAAGTACAATCAACTCCTGCGCATCGAGGAAGAACTAGGCGAAACCGCCTACTTCCCCGGCTTGAAGTTTTAGGAAATAACGGTTAAAAAACCGGGGCATCTCGCTCCGGTTTTTTCATAGCCTGATTTTGTGAAAAGAGTTCTCTGAACTCTCCATTCTCAACTCTCAACTCTCCACTAAATGCCCGTCTGGCTCTCCCGCATCCTGGTGCATCTGCGCAAGTTCTATACCGGAACGCTGGTGGCGTGGCTGGTGTGGGTCGTGTTCATCGACGATAACAACCTCTTCGTTCTGTTGGAAAACCGGCAAAAAATGAAGGAGTTGGAGCGTGATCTCAGCTACTACAAAGAGCAGGTGAAGCTAGTGAAGAAGGAAAGCAAAGAGGTGAACGACAATGAAGAGTTGCTCGAAAAGTGGGCGCGGGAAAAGTACCTCATGCGCAAACCGACCGAGGACGTGTACGTGATCGTGGACGAAAACGGGCAGTCGATCGAGAAGGAAGAATGATTAAGGTTCTGTTCGTCTGTCTTGGAAACATCTGCCGCTCGCCCATTGCCGAAGGAGTTTTCCGGGATTTGGTGGAAAAAGCGGGGCTATCGAAAAAAATTCAGTGCGACTCGGCGGGAACGGCTTCCTACCACATTGGCAGCTTGCCCGACCGCCGGATGCGCCAAATCGCGCAGGAAAACGGCATCAAACTTAGCCACAAATCCCGCAAACTGTCGGGCGACGATTTCTACGATTTCGACTACATCGTGGCGATGGACGAAACCAACTTTCAGGACATCCGTAACCAAAGCTACCGCAGCAGCGGCTTTTATTTTCCCGAAGACAAGCTGTTCCTTTTCCGTGAGTTCGACCCCGAACTCGAAAATGCCGTGGACTCCGCCCTCGGGGACACCGCCCAGCTTAGCGTTCCCGATCCTTACTACGAAGATATTGCCGTTTTCGATGAGGTATATAATATCGTGGAGCAGTGCGGCGCCCGTTTTTTGGAATTTTTGATTGAAAAAAACGAATTAAAAAAATGAACAAGAAAGTCATATTAATCATCATGGACGGCTGGGGGATTGCTAAAAGCAACGAGCAGGAACGTTCCGCCATCCTCGCCGCCAATACACCTTACTTCGACAATCTCCTCGAAAAATACCCGCATAGTAAGCTGGCAGCCAGCGGCCTGGCGGTGGGCTTACCCGATGGCCAAATGGGTAACTCCGAAGTGGGCCACACCAATCTGGGTGCGGGCCGCGTGGTGTACCAGGATTTGGTAAAAATAAATCTGGCCGTAGAAGTCGGCTCGCTGGCCAAAGAACCCGTGCTGGTCGACGCGCTGGATTACGCTAAAACTTCTGGTAAAAAAGTACATTTCATTGGTCTGGTGTCGGATGGTGGCGTGCATTCACACATCGACCACCTCAAAGGTTTGTGCAGCATCGCCTATAATAAAGGTCTCAAAGACGTCTTCGTCCATGCCTTTACCGATGGCCGCGACTGCGACCCCAAAAGTGGCGCGTGGTTTTTGCTGGATTTGCAGAAACACATGGCCAATACGACCGGAAAAATCGCCAGCGTTACGGGCCGCTACTACGCCATGGACCGCGACAAACGCTGGGAACGCGTGAAACTGGCCTACGACGCGATGGTGCGCGGCGAGGGAACCAAAATTCCCGAGGGCGGCCTGCTGGCGGCTATCCAAGTCTCCTATGAACAGGGCGTAACCGACGAGTTCATTAAGCCGATCGTGGCCACCAAAGCTGACGGCAGTCCCGTGGCGGTGATCGAAGACGGCGACGTAGTGCTATGCTTCAACTTCCGCACCGACCGGGGCCGCGAAATCACCGAGGTACTCACGCAGCAGGATTTCCCCGAATATGATATGCACAAGCTCGACCTGCGCTACGTCACGATGGCTAACTACGACGAGTCGTTCAAGGATACCGGCGTGATTTACGAGAAAGATAATCTCAACAACACACTGGGTGAAATCCTGGAAAAAGCGGGCAAACAACAAATCCGCATCGCCGAAACTGAGAAATACCCGCACGTGACGTTCTTCTTTTCGGGGGGACGAGAAAAAGAATTTATGGGCGAAAGCCGCATGATTTGCCCATCACCCAAGGTAGCTACCTACGACCTGCAGCCCGAAATGTCGGCCTTCGACATTCGCGACGCTATCGTTCCTGCGCTGGAAAAAGAAGAGGTTGACTTTGTCTGCCTGAACTTCGCCAATACTGATATGGTGGGCCACACGGGCATTTTTGCCGCCGCCGTCAAAGCAGCCGAGACAGTGGATAATTGCATACACGCGGTAGTTTCGACGGGCCTGGCGCACGGTTATACGTCCATCCTCATCGCCGACCACGGCAATTCCGACTACATGATCAATGACGACGGCTCGCCCAACACCCAGCACTCGCTCAATCTGGTGCCGTGTATTTTGGTGGATAATACCTATAGCAAGCCGATCAAAGACGGCAAATTGGCCGACATTGCGCCCACCATTCTGGAACTGATGGGTATTCCCAAGCCGCTGGAAATGGCGGGCGAAAGCCTATTGTAAACTATCCCGCTTTTTGGGGTGTTAGCCTAGTCGGAGAGTCAAATGGACTCTCCGATTTTTTGTAAAAATAGATATCTACGTGTCAATCATAATTTTCAATAAAATAAATTTGGGCAAAAGCCGGCGTCTTTTATTTGTTGGCTTTTGTTTCCTACTGGCTTTGACCTCTTGCCAAAATCCCGCCGAAAACAACACGGAACCCAACGCCTACTACGACGTAAAGGGCTTTGTCCAAACCCAAATCCAACTCCTCAGTCAGCAGCAGCCGACCATCGAAAAAATGATGGTGGTGGGGCAGGATGTGGAAAAGCGTACCACCAAAGAAGTCAATTGGAAGAAAGAACTCGAACTTTTTCTACAGGCGGACATCAACAAGCCCGCCTTCCGCCTGAGCTACGCCATCCAGCATCCCGATTCGCTGACTTACGAGTACACTTTGCAGACGGAAGAAGACCTGCCCGTGCGATTTTTGAAGGTAGTTTTGGACAAAAACAGCGGGAAACCCGCCCTGATCGAAGCCAAAATCAGCTCCGAAAATAAGCTGTACGAATCAGAGAAAAATCTGTCGATGCGCTGTGAAGAGAAAGCAGGCGTTTGGCGGGTCGCTACTTACCAAATCGAAGGTTTTCAAGAACTCGTCATCAGCGACCGCAAGCCGTTCGACGTGCGGGTGGAAGTCGAGTAAAAATAAAAGCCCGGCTCATCGCTGAACCGGGCTTTTTACGTTGGAAAATCAGGTTACTTCTCTTCCGCGTTCTTCATGTTCTGCACTTCCGTGCGGATGTCCTGCGCCATGGTCTTCAACTCCTGCATTCCTTTGCGAACGCGGGTACCGGCGGCCTGGTTTTTCTTATCATAGAACTTGTCGAAATCTCCTTCGAGCGACATAATCAGGTTCTTTACTTCTTCAAATCTTTCCATTATGTTAGTTTTATTTTAGTTGAAAAAATGCGTGAAATGCGCTTGTTTAGGCGTGTTTAACCCGAAGTTTGTCATTTATTACCGCATTCACAACTTAATTTAGCAAAAAAAAGCATTCAAAAAGTCCTAAATGATGGTATTTTTAAGGTTAATATACTTATATTCAGAATATTAACTCATAAAATAAAACTTATCGAACGGGCAAAAAAAACAGACGCATTTTCCAATATATGCGTCTGTTACGTTTAATGGCCTATTTTCAAGCTTCGACGATCTCTTTCACCTCGTCTTGCTGATACACCCGATTTTTGAGTTTTTCGGCCAGCATCGTGAAAGCATCCAAAGTATATTCCACGTCTTCCAGCGTGTGGGCGGCAGTGGGAATAATCCGCAGCATGATTTGGCCCTTCGGCACCACTGGATAGACCACAATGGAGCAAAATACGCCCATGTTTTCGCGCAGATCGCGCACCATGCGCGTCACCTCGGGAATGCCGCCCTCGCTGTGCAGAAAAACGGGCGTCACCTGCGACTCCGTTTCACCGATATCAAAGCCCCGTTTGCGCAGTCCACTCTGCATGGCATCCACAATTTTCCAGAGGTCTTCCCGCAGTTCAGGGTGGTCTTTAACCATCTGCAAACGGAAGCGGCAACCCTCGACGTAAGGCATCGGCAGTGCCTTGGCGTAGGTCTGCGAGCGCATGTTATACTTCAAGTACATGATGATGTCGGGATCGTTGGAAGCTACGAAGCCACCAATGGCCGCCATCGACTTGGCGAAAGTGGCGAAGTAGAGGTCGATGGCGTCCTGCGCGCCCGTCGCTTCGCCCGCACCCGCACCCGTAGCCCCCATCGTGCCGAAGCCGTGGGCGTCGTCCACGAACAAGCGGAACTTGTATTTCTTTTTGAGTTCGGCAATTGCTTTCAGATTGCCTACTTTGCCCGACATACCGAAAACGCCCTCGCTAATCACCAGCACACCGCCACCCTTGGCGGTCGCGTGGCGGGTGGCGCGCTTTAGGTTTTTCTCCAGGCTCTCCATGTCGTTATGGTTGAACTTGTAGTACTGCCCCATCTTAGCTTTGTGCAACCTTACGCCGTCGATGATGCAGGCGTGCGACTCGGCGTCATAGACAATCACGTCGCGGTGGTCGCACACGCTCTCGATGATGGAAACTAC
>JBBSKK010000066.1:0-10270 GCA_038256395.1 Cytophagales bacterium
CGAACTACACCCGGAAAAACTTCCCAAAACGCCGCCCGTGGACGAAACAGTTCTGGCCGAAAAGTCGCTGGAAGACGCCCTGACGCACAAGCGCCTCAAACCAACGCCCATTCCGGCCATCGAGCTACTGCCACTGCCCATGCCCCGCGCCGACGAGCGCCGCAAGCAGCAGGAAATTATTGAAACGTTCATCAAAAATGACCCGCGCATCGGACCAATTCGTCCCGGCGCCAATGCTCCCGAACCCGAAGTGGCAGATCTTTCCCACCGCACTCAGGGCGCAACTTTCGGCGGCTTAGTCACCGAATCATTTGCCAAAATCCTCATCAAGCAGGGCAAAATCGACAAGGCCATCCTCATCTACGAAAAACTAAAATTGAAAAATCCAGAAAAAAGCGATTACTTTGCGCAAAAAATTGAAGAACTGAGGGAATTATGAATTATGAGTGATGAATGATGAATTTCACTCAACATCATTCGTTCTAAACTCATATTCTCATTTGCCTTCATCCTAAAACTTTTCTTTTTAGCTCAACTACATTTAGCGAGTCATATGCTTGACTTGCACAATTGCTGCTGACATAATAATCTCATCACTCATAATTCATCACTCAAAGAAATGTATCTTGCACTCGTAATTCTCGTGGCGATCATCGCCGTTCTACTTATTCTCATCGTTCTGGTACAGAACTCCAAAGGCGGTGGCCTTTCCAGTGAATTCAGCGGCGGTGCAGGCGGCCAAATGTTTGGCGTCAAAAAAACGACTGACCTGCTGGAGCAAGTCACCTGGGGTATGGCCGGGGCCATTATGATTATCTCGCTGGCTTCTTACGTCATGGTCGGCAATGGCTCCGACGCCAACCAAACTATCAACAGCGTGAACGTCGAGAAGGCGCAGAACTCCGCCGTTCCCGGTGGCAGCATTGCTCCGCTTCCTGCTCCGGCACCCGCCACCACGCCCGGCGACACCAACTAATAATCGGCATTTTGTATAAAAGGCCACGGGCCGCGCCTTTCTGGAAGCGGCCCGTGGCCTTTTTTTACAGTTAAAGATTTCAACGAAAAATACTTAGTCCACCTCCAACAGTTTCGCCATCAACTGCTTCGCCGCTGGCAAGAGCGTTTGATCCACGGGATATTCGCGCGAAGATTGCACCATGTAAGTCGCGGGATTAGGGAGTTGGGTATAGCGACGAGTGAGTTCTACTTTCATATTCTCGAAGGTCGTGCTGAGGTTTTTGCGAACGGAATCGACACGCTGAGTCTGGATAATTCGTTCGCGGCGAGCGTCAAAGAGCGTGACCTGATAGCGGAAAATTGCCGTCTCGCGGCTCGTTTGCTTGTAAATAAAGAGGTAGCCTTCTTCCGTTCGTAGCGGCACGATGCCGATTGGCGTGATGGTCAGGCTGGTTTTCACCTCATCGTAGCGCAACTGTCCTTCCTGCATCAGTTGGGAAAATTGTGGAATCGCAAATTCCAGGATATCGCCTAATTCTTCCAAATGGGTGCTGTCTTGGTAGGTATTCTGGTAAATCCACCGCAATTGGGAAGGGTCGATTCCGGTGAGGTTTTTCGGGAAACGAGCGCATAGGGATTGTTGCGACTCTTTCAAGGTGACGCTACTGTCATAATGCTCCCTGACCTGGGCCAAATGGGGAAAAAGAATTTGGTTGCTGAATTCCTGCCGTACGTGTTGCACATATGCCAGTAAGACATACTTTTTGTACTCAAAGTCAAGAATTCCGTCGGTGAGCCACTGGCTGGATAATTTTGTCATAGTTAAAAAACGCTGGTAGAAGCCGAAAATTTAGTCATTTCCTTACAAAACCAAAATTATATTTTCTCCTAGCTGCATTACACTCCCTTTTATTTTACCAAAACAGCGAATTAGTTCTGTCAGCCTTTGACTGTAAATATGACAGGTATTCCGGCTGGCACAAATTCTGCCTGTGTAGGTATTGTCAAGATCATTTTCTGACAACTTAAAACTGTAAATTACTATGTCAACCTTAATCGAAGAAAAAGTGAGCGTACAACCCCTAGCTGATCGGGTGCTGGTAGAACCTGCCCCCGCCGAAGAAAAGACTGCATTTGGTATCATCATCCCCGATACCGCCAAAGAGAAACCCCAACGCGGCACCGTATTGGCCGCCGGCCCCGGCAAAACCGACGAGCCGATGACCGTGAAAGTGGGCGACACCGTCCTCTACGGCAAATACTCCGGCACCGAATTGACCGTGGATGGCAAAGACTGCCTCATCATGCGCGAATCCGACATTTTCGCGGTGATCAATAACTAACTAATTGTGAATGAGAGAATAAATATTCACTCATTCACTCATTAAAACAAAAACAGTACCTAAAAAGCACATATAGTTATGTCTAAGCAAATATTTTTTGATTCAGAAGCCCGCGCCAAGATTAAGCGGGGAGTAGATACTCTGGCCGACGCCGTGAAGGTGACACTCGGCCCCCGTGGCCGCAACGTCGTGATCGACAAGAAGTTTGGTTCGCCCACCATTACCAAGGACGGCGTGACCGTAGCCAAGGAAATCGAACTGAAAGACGCCATGGAGAACATGGGCGCGCAGTTGGTAAAAGAAGTGGCTTCCAAAACGGCCGATTCGGCGGGTGACGGAACCACGACCGCTACTGTACTGGCTCAGGCCATTTACACCATCGGGGTGAAGAACGTTGCTGCCGGTGCCAACCCGATGGATTTGAAGCGCGGTATCGACAAGGCCGTGATTGCCATCGTGAAAAACCTGGAAGAGCAAAAGAAAAACATCTCCACTTCCAAGGAAATCGCCCAGGTAGCCACTATTTCGGCTAACCACGACGAGGAAATCGGCCAGATGATCGCCGAGGCGATGGAGAAAGTCGGCAAAGAAGGCGTCATCACCGTCGAAGAAGCGCGTGGTACCGAAACCGAAGTGAAAACGGTGGAAGGTATGCAGTTCGATCGCGGCTACCTCTCTCCCTACTTCGTGACCAACACGGAGAAAATGGAAGTCGAGATGGAGCGTCCCTACATCCTTATTTCGGAGAAGAAAGTTTCTTCAATGAAGGAGTTGCTGCCCGTGTTGGAGGCCGTAGCCCAGACGGGTCGCCCCCTGATCATTCTCGCCGAGGACGTGGACGGTGAAGCCCTCGCTACGCTGGTAGTGAACAAAATCCGTGGTGCTTTGAAAGTAGCCGCCGTGAAAGCTCCCGGCTTCGGCGACCGCCGCAAGGCCATGCTGGAAGACATCGCCATCCTGACGGGCGGACAGGTTATCAGCGAAGAGCGCGGTTTCAAACTGGAAAACGCTACGCTGGAGTATCTCGGTAGCTGCGACAAGGCGATCATCGATAAAGACAATACGACCCTAATCAACGGTGAAGGTGCCAAGAACGACATCGACGGCCGCGTGAACCAGATCAAGGCGCAAATCGAAAATACGACTTCCGACTACGACCGCGAGAAATTGCAGGAGCGTTTGGCGAAACTGTCAGGTGGCGTGGCCATCCTGTACATCGGTGCCGCTACGGAAGTAGAGATGAAAGAGAAGAAAGACCGCGTCGATGACGCGCTGCACGCAACCCGTGCCGCCGTCGAGGAAGGCGTCGTGGCCGGTGGTGGCGTGGCCTTCATCCGGGCCGTAGATGCATTGAACGACCTGAAAGGCAACAACGAAGACGAAAACACGGGTATCAACATCATCCGTCTGGCGGTCGAGTCGCCGCTACGCACCATCGTAGCTAACTGCGGTAAGGAGGCTTCTGTTGTGATCCAGAAAGTGAAGGAAGGCAGCGGTTCTTATGGCTACAACGCCAAGGACGACACCTACGAGGACTTGCTGGAAGCGGGTATCATCGACCCCAAGAAAGTGACGCGCCTGGCGCTGGAAAACGCCGCTTCGGTAGCGGGCATGCTGCTCACGACCGAGTGTGTGATCGCCGACGAGCCGGAAGAAGACAGAGGCGGTGGCATGGGCCACGGCCATGGTGGCGGAATGGGCGGAATGATGTAATTCCAACCAAGTATTTATTGCCAAAAGCGGCGTGGATTTGTTCCACGCCGCTTTTTTTGGGATGCCCCCAACCGCCTTATTTGGCGACTTGGGGCATTTTTTGTGCTGAGGTTTGAATTCTCTAATGTTATTATTTCAAGAAATAATATTATGTCAAAAGTTTAGTAACTAATCAGTTAGCGTAACTATACTGGCAATCAATGCAATGCTACAGAACAAAAAGTTGGGCGAGAATTTGCTTTTGAGTAGTAAAACAACTAAACTTAACAATTATTTAACATTGGCATAACATTCAAATAATATAGCTATGAAATTCTTCACACCTTTATTTCGCTTAGCCGCTGCCTCGCTGATGTTTTGCGCCGCTTTACCAGCCGCTCACGCCCAGCATCAGGAACTTTCTGATTTTCTGAAAGAGAAACTGACCTGGCAGGAAAAGCTGGTGGTGATTTACGCCCCCGAAGAGCAGCAGAATCAAATCAAAAAACAGTTGGCTGAACTTTTACCCTACGTAGAGACGCTGCGGCAAGAGAAAATCACGGTCGTGCAGATTCCCATGCTTCTCTCAGCCAGCAATCACCTGTACCTTAAAAACAAACTCCGCTATCAGAAAAACCGGATGAATATTTGGGTGATCGACGAGAAAGGGAATCTGCGCATGAGTAGCACTAAGGCGGCTTCCGCCGAGCAGTTCCTGCGGGTGCTGGACGCGGATACGCGGCCTGTTTTGGCGAGTAGGGCGAGGTTGCTTTAAAAATGAGCAAGAGGCAAAGCAGCCAGTACGATAAAATCTTCAAGGAAAACATCGAGGCAGTCATCCCAGGACTGATGAGAAAGGTTCTGGGCATTACGGCGACGGCGGTGCATTCCGAGGAACTACCCGATGACCTGCTACATACCAAAGAGCGGAAGCCTGACGTGCTGAAAAAGATCACCGACTCCGAAATGTAGGGCGTATGAGGGACTGTCCGGCCCTTTGAAAATCCTCCCCCTAGCCGTAACTTGCAGGCATGGAACATTTCATCGTCTCGGCCCGCAAGTACCGCCCTGTCACCTTTGATTCGGTGGTGGGGCAGTCGCACATCACCACCACGCTCAAGAACGCCATCCGCACCAACCACCTGGCGCAGGCGTTTCTGTTTTGCGGGCCGCGCGGCGTGGGCAAAACGACCTGCGCCCGCATCCTGGCCAAGACCATCAACTGCCAGAACCTCAGCGACGACGTCGAACCCTGCGGCGAATGTGAGTCCTGCGTCAGCTTCCAGAACAATGCTTCCTTCAACATCCACGAACTCGACGCGGCTTCCAACAACTCCGTGGACGATATTCGCAACCTGATCGACCAGGTGCGCTACCCGCCTCAGACAGGTAAGTACAAGATCTATATCATCGACGAGGGACACATGCTTTCTCCAGCGGCGTTCAACGCGTTCCTGAAAACGCTGGAAGAACCGCCGAGCTATGCGATTTTCATCCTCGCCACCACTGAGAAGCACAAAATCCTGCCGACGATTTTGTCGCGGTGCCAGATTTTCGACTTCAACCGTATCCGCACGACCGACATCGCCGATCACTTAGCGAAGATTGCCCAAAAGGAAAGCATCGTTGCCGACCGCGAGGCGCTGGAACTGATTGGCCGCAAGGCCGATGGCGGCTTGCGTGACGCGCTGTCCATGTTCGACCTGAACGTGAAGTTCTCGCCAAACAACGAACTTTCTTACGCCGACGTGCTGGAAAACCTGCACATTCTCGATTACGATTATTATTTCAAAATCACGGATGCGCTCTTGAAAGGCAGCATCGCCCAAACGCTGCTGCTGTTCGACGAGATTATCCGCAAGGGCTTTGACGGGCATCTGTTCATCATCGGATTGCTGGAACACCTGCGTAATTTGCTAGTGACCAAAGATCCGGTCACTATATCGTTGCTGGAAGTGTCGGAGGTGGCTCGCAGCAAGTACCTCGACCAGTCGCAGCGGGCGGGGATGAGTTTCCTGCTGTCGGCCATGAGCGTGGGAAGCCAATGCGACATTAATTATAAAACTTCCAAGAACCAGCGGCTGCACGTGGAGTTGTGCCTAATGAAAATGGCCAAACTACCTGATTTGCTGTCGCTGCAAGCCTTGCCATCGAACGGAGGAGCGGATGAATCCGTAAAAAAAAAAGCTGAGTCAGGAAGTGATTCCGAGGTTGCCCTGACGACCGAATCAGAGCGGCCCACCTATGGAAAGACAGCAACCGTGCAAAATGGTGCCGCGAATGCAGGGTCCAGTCCCGCGGCGGAACCTTATACCCCTACCCGATCCGGTCAGAGCAAGCTTCGCAGTACGGCGCACATAACGGCACCGAGCGTCGAAGTATCCGCTCCCTCTGCTCAGGTAGTCGATAAGGCTGTTCAGGCACAACCTACCGAGAATCGGAAAAAGCTACCGCTAACTTACGACAACCTCTTCGAATTCTGGGGAGAATTCGCCAAGAAAAGAAAAGTAGAACGCGACTCCGCTACCGAAGAGTTGATTTTTAGTCGCGATTTTCAGTTGGACGGCCAAATTATTCGTATTGCTCTCGACAACGACTTGCAAAAAGAGGCGTTGGCGGCAATTAGAAACGAGCTAATTCAGTTTCTGCGGGAAAGGTTAGAAACGCCAGGACTTTCAATTGACTTTCCAGTCAATCAGCAGGAGGCAAAGAAAGTGGCTTATACCGATAAGGAGAAATTTGCCGTAATGGCTGAGAAAAACCCGCATTTGCTGGAATTACAGCAATTGCTGGGATTGGACATCGAATTCTAGTTTGCTAATCCCAACAGAGTCTTATGCAGAGATAGGATTTGCGGAATAAGAGCCTCATTCTCTCCGTTTTCTACCACAAAATCAGCTAATTTCAGCCGAACTTCCTCCGAAATCTGGTTTTCAATAATTGCCCGGATATCCGTTTCCGTCCGCTGCAAATCACGAGATTTTATTCGGTTAATTCTCAAAGTCAATGGTGCGGTGACGACGATTACTTTGTCAAGCGTATTCCCCTCCCCTGCCCTATTCATCAAAGCGGCTTCGCGAATTACATAGGGTTCCGAACTATGCCTTTGCAGCCAATGGTCGCTGTCGGCGAAGACACGGGGATGAATTATACCATTAAGTTTGTCGAGAAGTTGCGAGTTGGAGAAAACTCGCGAGGCGACGTATTTGCGGTTGTAAGTGCCATCGGTGAATGATTCTTCGCCTAATAACTCAATCACTTCCTGTCTTATCTCAGGATCGTTATCACTCAGCCACTTGGCGCGAGCATCGGCTTCGTAAACCGAAACGCCCAGACAGGCAAAAATCCGGCAGACGACGCTCTTGCCGGAACCGATGCCGCCCGTAACGCCAACCTGCAAAGGAGTCGTGCGCGCGTCGTCCATTTATTGCAAAGCCGGAGCTTCTTGCAGTAACCGAGCCACCTCGAAGCTTACCAAAACCGTGGAATGACTCACCTCGACCGTCCTAACTTTGGGAATATTCAGCGAGAGAGTTTCATCGTAGTTATTCTGGATTTTCCTTGTTGGGATGCGAACGACGATGGTGTCGGGATAGGCTCGCAGCATGGAGGCCGGTCCTTCTACCGAAATCAGAGAAGGAGAAATGTTAATCAAACTGGAGATTACGTAGCCGGACCGTACGTCGATGCCCGCACTATCCACGCGAACGGGAATGATGCGCGTACTCTTTCTTTCAAAATCCAGTTCGAGCGTGTCCGCGATCACGTAGTTGACCTGAACGTCGGGAAAGTGTTCGGCCAGCTTGTCAGTCAGGGAAATTGTATTGATAAAGTTGGCTTTGAGCGGATTGGTCACTTTGTACTCTAGGGGTCGCTGCGCGAATCTCAGCCAGGATTTACGCAACAAATTCCAGCCGTTGCCAGAAACATTGACCGAAACTGTCTTCGGCAGCGGCTCTACTGACACATACTCCGCTTCATCGTAGTCGAAGTGAATCGGGTAATCCAGCCGCAAAGAATAGCTGTCTTTGTTCAAGGCAGTCATTAACCAAAAGAAAGCAGCAGCCAAAAAACAGACGGAAAAAACTTTCATCTACTTTACCGTCCGACTCACGGCGGACTTGTCGAAGGTCAGCTTTACACCTTTGTCCAAATCCAAAGTAACAGTGGTTTCATCCACCAGAAAAACTTTGCCGTGCATCCCGCCGATGGTCACGACCTCGTCACCTTTTTTAATGCTGGCGAGCAGTTCTTTTTGTTCGCGGGCCTTTTTCTGCTGAGGGCGAATCATGAAAAAATAAAATACTCCGATTATGCCGACCCACATGATGACCTGATAAATCATGGCCTGGGAGCCGCCTGGTTGTGCTTGAAGAAAAATCGTGCTTAGCATTTACTTATACTTAGTTGATAGTGGAGAGTTGACAGTTGATAGTGTTGGGGTTTCGTTAATTAACTTATATTGAGGAAGTTGAATCGGAAACTTCGGCTACCATGCCCTGAATTCGAAGTTCGGAGTAGGCGGGTTCGGTGTTGGCGAAGACAGTGATGGTCTTAACTTGTGGGCCGGGCTTGCCTTTGCTGTTGAAGCGCACCTTGATGGACGATTCCGCCCCCGGCGAGATGGGTTCGCGCGGCCATTCCGGAATCGTGCAGCCACAGGAAGCCGTTACGTTGTTGATAATCAGTGGGAACTGGCCGTCGTTTTTGAATTTAAAATCGTGTTCGACAATATCGCCCTCGGCAATATTACCGAACTGATAAGTTGAATCACTAAGCAAAGTGATCACCGGAATTTTGCTTTTCAGTTCGTTGTCGCCTGCTTCCGTCTCGCCGCTCTTTGCTCCACAGGCGGAAAGTAAAGCCACTATTGCCAGGGAGAAAAAGAACAGGAGGGTTGTATTATTTCTCATAAAATAAAGAGGTATTTGGGCCAGGAATCAATTACTCTGGCTCTTGATTTGCGCCATAAGTTTATCCACATCCTCCAAGAGTCGCTCGGCTTTCTCGCGGGCGTCGCTGACGACTTTTTCACCTTCGGCCTTCGCCATGCTTTCGGGAAAATCACCGCTCTCCATCAGGTCGGCGATGAGTTTTTCGATTTGTTCCTTGTATTTGGAAAGCCGGAAAGTCAGGCGGTCGCGGGTGATTTCTCCCTTTTGGGGGGCATACAAAATCCCCAGGAAAATACCCGTGACGCAGCCCGTTATGTAAAAAAATAAGTTGCTGGTTGACTTGCTCATTGATCGTTTTGTTGTTCGTTGTGTGCTAAGATTGATTTAGCGACAAATGCATAAAAAAACGTGCCTATACGCCGCCCCTTTACTTATTGTCGATCAATCCCCGACCACTTTTTCGGATTACGCCCGCTTCGGTCAGCCGTTTGGCAAGCCGATCCAGGTTTCCGTTCACAAAACTACCACTTTTCAGGGTACTATACCGCTTTGCGATCTCGATAAATTCGTTGATGGTCACTTTTACCGGAATGCCAGGGAAGTGAATCAGTTCGGCCAGAGCTGCTTTTAGAATAATCATATCCAGTAAAGCCACCCGCTCGGCGTCCCAGTTTTTTAGTTGTTCGAGGACGTAGCCCTGGTACTCCGCGTCGTTTTCAATAGCTTTCTTGAATAATTCCTCGACAAAAAATCGATCCTCGTCCCAGTCCTCTGTCAGTTCCGCCAATTGTATTTTTCCGCTACTCGCCGAGCGCAGCGTCTTAATGGCCATACTGCGGATGATCTCAAAATGCTCCTCCCAATAGAGGTCGTTTTGCTCAAAATGCTCTACTGGAACCTCGTGTTTCAGAACAATATTCCGCAGCAGGTGCTGGGCCAGTTTCTGGTCTTCCTCCGGCGTGTGGGCGGGTTGCTGGCAGTATCTAATGTAGTCCTCGTCCTTACAAAGCGCTTCACGATACGTCTTGCGGACCACACTCATGTCGTTTGCCCAGGAAATTCCCCGCCGGATCACTTCCACCTCGAACTCCGCATCGGCCCGCATGAGTCGCACCACTTCGTTGTCGTTCAGACCCGATGCCGTCGGAAAGGGATTATCGGGATTTCGGATAATGCGTTCGCGGTCGAGTTCGGCCTGATGGGCCAGTTCCAGCAAAAGTGTGAGGACGCGCAAAAACTCGTTGTAAATGCCCTCCGTTTCCTGCAAAACCCTTTTCACTACTAACGGACGGTCGATTTTGTTCTGCTGGACAAAGTTCTGATAAGCCCGGTGGGCCGTCTGAATCACCTCACGTGGCACTTGGTCGTCGTCAGTTGGTTCAC
>JBBSKK010000067.1:0-10258 GCA_038256395.1 Cytophagales bacterium
ACGGGCGTGGCGCTGGATAAGGAGTATCTCTACACCTCCTCCAACAGCGAGGTCTTCCGCTACAAGCTGAACGCTAACCAGGAGGTAGTGAACCCCGAGAAGCCTGAGCGCATTATCAAGGGCCTCACAGACAAGGGAACACACGCCACCAAGTCGCTGGTGCTGGATAAAAGTGGCAATATTTACGTCGGTATCGGCGCGCCTTCCAACGCTTGCCAGGTGAAGGACCGCACCAAAGGCTCACCCGGCATGACGCCCTGCGCCATGCTCGATTCGGTGGGTGGTATCTGGCAATTCAAAACTACCAAGCCCGACCAAATTTTGAAAGACGGCGTCCACTACGCCACGGGTATCCGCAACATGGTGGGCATGGACTGGAACGGCCAAACCAACTCGCTCTTCATCATGCAGCACGGTCGCGACCAGCTCAATACGCTGTTTCCCGATATGTACACGGACCAGCAGTCGGCGGTGCTGCCCGCCGAGGCTATGTACGAACTAAAAAAAGGTGCCGATGCGGGTTGGCCCTACATTTACTACGACCAAAACCAGAAGAAAAAAGTGGTGATGCCCGAGTACGGCGGCGATGGTAAAAAAGAAGGTTCGAGCAAGTACATCGACCCGGCGGCGGCTTACCCCGGCCACATGGCCCCCAACGGACTGCTGTTCTACACGGGCAACCAGTTTCCCGAAAAATACCGTAACGGCGCGTTCATCGCCTTCCACGGCTCCTGGAATCGCGCCCCCGAGCCACAAGCCGGGTACTTTGTGGTGTTCCAGCCTTTCAAGAATGGCAAAGCCTCGGGCGACTGGGAAGTATTCGCCGATAATTTTGCCGGAATGGACACGGTGATGTCGCCCGGCAGCGCCATGCACCGCCCCTGCGGCCTTGCCCAGGGGCCGGACGGCTCGCTGTACGTGGCCGACGACGTGAAAGGAACCGTGTACAAGATTACTTATTCCAAATGAACAAAGTACTTAGGTATAGTTTGGGCGCAGGGTTGGCGTTGAGCTTTTTTTCTCTCCAAGCCTGCGTCCAAACTATATCAATACCCAAAAAATCCGACTCGGCGATCGCTGAGGTCAGCTCTATGGAAACGGCAATGGCGGCAGGCCAGTTGGTTTATAAGCAGAACTGCCTCGTTTGCCATCAGGCCGACGGCGGCGGCGTGCCGCACCTGAACCCGCCCCTCACCCAAACTGACTACGTGCTGGGCGAAAAAGCCCGAATCATTGGCGTCGTTTTGAACGGCCTCGACGCCCACGAGCCGATCAACGACGAAGTGTACAGCAACGTGATGCCCGCCCACGACTTTCTGACCGACCAACAGATTGCCGATGTGCTGACCTTTGTCAGGAATAGTTTTAGCAATAAGGCTTCGGCGGTTTCGATGGGCGAGGTAGCGGCTGAGCGGGCGAAGAAGAAGTAAAGAAACGTATTTCCCCCATGAAACTACTTACTGCCTGCCTGGTACTGGTGGCCTTTCCATCGCTGGCTCAAAACATCCCCTATTCCTCCGCCGAACCGTACATCCGGCTAATGGCCGGCCCGCAAAATCCGGCGGCCAGGCGCCTCGAACTTTCGTCGGACATCGACACCACTTGGGATCGCTGGAAGGAGCGGGGCTATAGTTTTGGCTTCGATCCGAAAGTCACGCCGATGTACACCACCGTGAACGGCATTCTGAGTACGCCCTACATGATTCAGGTGCGCGGCAACGAGCAGGAACGAAACCGCAAACGCTGGGGCTACCACGTGTTCGAGGGCTACGCCCGCGATGACAAGTCGCGCATTACGATGCTCGTCAACAAGCACGTGGAAGAAGGCCGGCCCGTGGCCGAAGCCTATTACTACAGCACGGTGTACAACCATTCGGAACCCGCATACAACTGGTTCAAGATTGGCTCCGACGTGCGGCAGCACTCTTTCCTTTTTGGCCGTGACAAGGCCATTTTTTACGGATCACTCCGCCTGACCAACGCCCTCACGCTGGGTAACATCGGGAAAGACGACATCTGGCAAACCGAAGTGCCGGGCGACGCCGAAAAGGAGTACGTGGAAGACGCCAAACACGTCAATTTTCAGGAGTTGAAGATGGGTGGCAACGGCACCATTTTTTACGATAAGGACAATCACATCCTGGTCATAAAGATCGACGGGCAGTGGATGAAGTTATCGGTAGAGTCTTTGCCCGCGAACGTGAAGTACCCGTTTTAAATGGGTAAAAGAGCTTTTTGGAAAATTTCTGAATTCAAAAAAACGTTTCCCATCCAACAAAACCCACAAAATTTTCTTGCATTTCCCCCATTTTGGCACCAACTTTGCGCCCCAATCCTAAAAAGGACAACAAAGTGCAGCCGAAGCAACGACATATTCCCCGAATAATCAGCAGCTTACTGGCAGCCATGCTGCTGTTGGTAGCCGTAGCGGGGCAATCGTGGACTATGGCCTCGCTGCCCGTTGAGAAAGACAAGTCGGAGCAGACGGGCAAGAAAACCGAAAAAGGTTCGACAACCGACGATTCGACCAAAGACGCACCAGCCACCGTAAGCGAACTCTCGCTCCACGCCGTGGTGACGCCCGCTCTGTCGTTCGACTTCGCGCAGTCGTTGTTTGTGCTGCCGCAAACCTTTCTCTATCATTTCGAGGAAAAAACTGCCATTCCCCTCGCGGCCCGCACGTCCTACTATTACTTCTCCTACTTCCGGCACGTCTTCGGCCACCTTATTGCACCTAACGGACCGTAACGGGCTTTCGGCTGTATTCGGCACGGGGCTGTTCTCACAGTCTGCTTCATTTCTGCGTTACAGTCTGTTTCATTCTGGCATTAAAGATACGATCATGCTTCCTGGGATCGTCCGGAAACACTGGAACGCCAGCCCGGTCATCATTCATCACTCCTAATTCATCATTCATCATTCAAAAAATGCGTAACAAAACCGGAATAATCACCCTGACGATTATAATAGCGCTGATTAGCATCTATTACCTGTCGTTCACTTTCGTGGCGCGGAAGTACACCGCCGACGCCACCGCTTACGCCACCGACGCCCAGGGCAAGGTGGATTTTACCAAGAAACAAGGCTTCATCGACTCGCTCTGGCGCGAGGACGTTTATATCGGCCACACCTTGCAAGAGGTTATGGAGCGGCAACTGAGCCTGGGCCTCGACTTGCAGGGCGGCATGCACGTGGTGCTGGAAGTGGCACCCGCCGATATCGTTAAAGGACTGGCGGGCAGCAATGCCCGGGGATCGCAGTTTCAGCAGGCGATCAAAGACGCCACCGAGGCGCAGAAGTCCAGCCAGAGCAGCTACGTGAATTTGTTCGTAAATGCCTACAAGAAAATAGCGCCTAACACCAGCCTGGCCAGCGTGTTCGCCAACAGTGCCAACCGCAGCAAAATCAACAGCAGTTCGTCCGACGGCGAGGTGGTTGCCATGTTGAACGAGGAAGTCGAGGGTGCCATCGACCGCGCCTTCAAAATCATTCAGGCGCGGGTGGACAAGTTTGGCGTAACCAACCCGAACCTGCAGCGCCTGCCCGGCAAGAACCAGATTTTGGTCGAGTTGCCCGGCGTGGACAACCCCGAGCGGGTGCGCCGCCTGCTGTCGGGCGCGGCCAAGCTGGAATTCGCCGAGGTCTACAATGTTAATGAGATTTCTGCTGGCTTAGATCAATTAGGCCAGTACCTGACCCGTCAGGAAGCCGCCGAGAAAGCCAACCGCCCGGCTGCCGCCGCTACGACGGACACGACCAAGAAATCGACCCCGAGCAATCTGGAAGAATTACTGGCTCAGCGCGGTGACTCTACCGCTTCCGACACCTCGGCCCTGGCCGCGCAGACTGCTGCCTTGACGAATCTTTTCGTACCCCTGCCCCAAGGTTTAGGGGTATATATGAAAGATACTGGCCGCGCTATGGAAATCCTGCGCCGCCCTGAGGTTCGCTCGTACTTTCCGTCTGATTTGGTGTTTATGTGGGATCGTCAGGGCATCGACGCCACCAATGGACAGCTTATCCTGCCGCTTTATTTTATCAAAAAACCCAACGGACAAGCCCCGCTGGAAGGCGACGTGATCGTGGATGCCACGCACGACTACGACGAGCGCGGCCGCCCTGAGGTGAGCATGCGCATGAACGGCGAAGGTGCCCGCAAGTGGCGGACGCTAACCGCTAACAACGTGGGTCGTCAGGTGGCGATTATTCTGGATAACCAGGTCTATACCGCCCCCAACGTGAACGGCGAGATTCCGAACGGTAATTCCAGCATCTCCGGCAGCTTCACCGTGGAAGAAACCAAGGACATGGCCAACGTGCTGAAAGCCGGTAAACTGCCCGCGCCCACCAACATCGTGGAGGAGGCCGTGGTTGGTTCGACGCTGGGTTCCGAGGCCGTGACGGCGGGTATGCTGTCGTCGCTGGTGGGCCTGATTGTCGTCCTGGTCTTCATGGTGGCGTACTACAGCCGCGCGGGCTGGATTGCCGACGTCGCGCTGTTCGTCAACCTGTTTTTCCTGATGGGCGTTATGGCCTCGTTGGGCGCGGTGCTGACGCTGTCGGGTATTGCGGGTATCGTGCTGACGATCGGTATGTCGGTGGACGCCAACGTGCTGATTTACGAAGGAATAAAAATAGAGTTAGCAAACGGCAAGCCCTTCCCCGTGGCGGTACGCGATGGTTTCAAGAGTGCGCTCTCGGCCATTATCGACTCCAACGTCACGACACTGCTCACGGGTGTCATCCTGTTCATCTTCGGCACTGGACTGGTGTTGGGCTTCGCTACGACGCTGGTCATCGGTCTGATTACGTCGCTATTCGCGGCTATTTTCATCACAAGATTGCTGCTGGAATACACCATCAAGCAGGGTAAAACCCTGAAATTCTACTCCGGCCTAACCAAGAACTGGTTCAAGGACACGAATTTCGACTTCATCACGCAGCGGAAGCGGTTCTACTACGTTTCGTCGGCCATCATTCTGATCGGTATCGGCTCGTTCATCTTCAAAGGCTTTGGCCTGGGTATCGACTTCAAGGGCGGACGCTCCTACACAGTGCGTTTCGAGGATAACGTTAGCACTGAGGAAGTGCGCATGTCCATGACCGATGCGCTGGGTACTACGCCCGAGGTGAAAACGTTCGGCGGCTTCGACCAGGTGAAAATAACGACGGCCTACCTCATCGATGACACCTCGCCCGACGCCGACCAGCAGGCCGAGGCCAAAATCATGGAAGGGGTCGCGAAGATGCCGGGCAGCCGCAAGGCGGAAATCGTCAGTTCGGCCAAAGTCGGCCCGACCATTGCTTACGACACCATGATCTCGGCCTTTTGGGCGATTCTGCTGGCGGTGGCTGTCAACTTCGCATACATCTTTATTCGCTTCCGGCGGCTGGCGTTCAGCTACGGCGCGGTGGCGGCCCTGTTTCACGACGTGATCGTGCTGCTGGCGATCTTTTCGCTGTTCAACGGCTGGCTACCCTTCTCGCTCGACATCGACCAGGCGTTCATCGGTTCGGTACTCACCATCATGGGTTATTCCATGAACGACACCGTCGTGATTTTCGACCGCATCCGCGAGTACCTCAACGATAAGGACACCCGCAAGGACAGCGTCCCGGTCATCATCAACAACGCCCTGAACAGCACGCTGAGCCGCACGGCGGTGACGGGTATCTCTACGATGCTGGTGCTGATCGTGCTGCTGATATTCGGTGGCGAAGTCATTCGTGGCTTCACCTTCTCGATGCTCATCGGCGTTATCGTAGGAACGTACTCGTCGCTGTTCGTAGCCGCGCCCATCGTGGTGGACACCCTACAGCGCGACCTGCTCAGGAACCCCATTGTAGACGAGCCAGCGCCTACTCCCAAGAAAGGAAAGGTGGCAAGAGCTTAACAATACGAAAGAAAAAAGGGGGAGAGTCAATGGCTTTCCCCCTTTTTATTTGGCTAATAACCAATTTCAAACAAATTTCCCTTAGTTTCGCCATCAGATAAAGAGACACCGGACGCTAGATTCTAGACGCAAGATTGTTTGAGTAGCTTAGCTTCTAGCGGCTACGGAAACTTTCAACTTTTAACTTTCAACTTTTAACTCTTTATGAATCAACTCTGGATTACCAAGCCGCTCGACAAACTCATGGCCGAATCGACGGGCGAGGGCAACCAACTGAAACGCACCCTCAGCGCGACTAGTCTGGTGGCCCTGGGCATCGGCGCCATCATCGGCGCGGGGCTGTTCTCCCTCACGGGCATTGCCGCCGCCGAACACGCGGGTCCGGCGGTGACGATTTCGTTTGTGCTGGCTGCCTTTGGCTGCGCCTTCGCGGGACTTTGCTACGCTGAGTTTGCCTCCATGATTCCTATCGCGGGCAGCGCCTACACCTATTCCTACGCCACGATGGGCGAATTTGCGGCCTGGATTATTGGCTGGGATCTAGTGTTGGAATACGCCCTGGGCGCGGCCACGGTAGCCGTGAGCTGGTCAAGATATTTGCTGGAATTCCTCGGCGGCATCGGGATTCATCTCCCGGTCGAATTTGTCAGTTCGCCCTTTGAGGAAGTCACCCTGAGCGACGGGACCCTGGTTACTGGCGGCCTTATCAATTTGCCCGCCATCATGGTCGTGTGCCTGCTTTCGTTGCTGTTGATTCGCGGCACGGAAGGTTCGGCTTTGTTAAACAATATTTTGGTAACACTAAAACTTCTCGTGGTGGTGATGTTCATCACCCTAGGCTGGAGCCACATCGATCCCGCCAACTACACGCCCTACATTCCCGCCAATACGGGCGAGTACGATCACTTCGGCTGGACGGGCATCGCCACGGGCGCGGCGGTGGTGTTCTTTGCCTTCATTGGCTTCGACGCCGTGTCCACGGCGGCGCAGGAGGCTAAAAACCCGCAGCATGACATGCCCATCGGTATTCTGGGTTCGCTGGTGATTTGTACGATTCTTTACGTACTCTTCGCCCACGTGATGACGGGGCTGGTCAATTACACAGTATTTGAAAACGACGCCAAGCCCGCCGCCACGGCCTTTGCCGTCACGGGTTATGACTTTTTGCAAAACGCCTTGATTCTGGCAATTCTGGCGGGTTATACCTCCGTCATGCTGGTCATGTTGCTGGGCCAAAGCCGCGTGTTCTACACCATGAGTAAGGACGGACTACTACCCCCATTTTTCAGCGACGTTCACAAGAAATTCTCGACGCCCTGGAAGACTAACCTGTTTTTTATGGGATTTGTGAGTTTGTTCGCGGGTTTCGTTCCCGTGAGCGATTTGGGCCACATGGTCAGCATCGGGACGCTGTTCGCCTTCTGCCTGGTGTGCGCGGGTGTGTGGCTCATGCGGGTAAAGATGCCGAATGTCCCTCGTTCGTTCAAGACCCCGCTGGTGCCCTTCGTTCCGATTATGGGCATCGTCGTCTGCCTTTACCTGATGTACTCGCTGCCAACTGAGAGTTGGTACCGACTGGCTATTTGGCTAGCCATTGGTCTGGGCATTTACTTCTTCTACGGTAAGAAACACAGCGGCATGAATCCCGAAAATCCCGAAAATCAGGATTCGCCTACGGCTTAAAGCCGACAGCCTAATGCACCAAGCAAAATAAGCCCGTGAGTACACCCACTCACGGGCTTGTTTTGTTTTTTTGTAAAATTATATGGTAGTTTAGCGTTTTCGTGCCAAATATTATTTCAACAAAAAAACAAACCCTACCTCCAATAAACCCTCCTTATGAAAAGAATTTCTTCCCTGCTTGTCCTGATTTTTGCCACGCTGGCCAGCAGTCCGCTCTTCGCCCAAACCGCCGAAGAAGGGCTGGATCAGAAAATCAACGCCTGGGTGCAGCCCGCCACCGACTTCATCAGCAGCGTGGTATTCTATCCCATCCAACTGGGCGGCGATGCCGCCACGAGTATGCCACTGGTCATCATTTTCCTGCTTTCCTCGGCTCTTTTTTTTACGATTTTCTTCAAATTCATCAACGTCAGGGGCTTCGGTACTGCCATTCGAACTGTGCAGGGCCGCTATAGTGACCCTAACGACGCGGGTGAGATATCGCACTTCCAGGCCCTGACTGCCGCCGTGTCCGGTACCGTGGGGCTGGGAAATATTGCCGGTGTCGCCATCGCTATTTCTTTGGGAGGTCCGGGGGCCACCGTCTGGATGGTTCTGGCTGGATTGCTGGGTATGTCCTCCAAGTTTGTGGAATGTACCCTCGGCGTGCGCTACCGCGAAATCGGCCCCGATGGCAAAGTATATGGCGGACCTATGTATTACCTTACCAAGGGCTTACAGGAAAAAGGTCTGGGCGGCGTAGGCAAAGTGCTGGCCGTGTTCTTCGCCATCATGTGCGTAGGAGGCTCGTTTGGCGGCGGCAATATGTTTCAGGCCAACCAAGCCGCCAAGCAGTTCCTGGATATGGTGGGATCTACCTCCACTTCGGCCGGTACTACCTTTGGCATCTTTATGGCAAGCATGGTGGCGCTGGTCATTATCGGCGGCATCAAGCGCATTGGCTCGGTTACGGAGCGGGTGGTACCCTTCATGTGCGGGATTTATATTTTGGCTTCCATAGTAGTACTGGTCGTCCACGCCCAGAGCCTGCCCGCTACGTTCGCCAAAATTTTTAACGAAGCATTCAATCCCATTGCCGTCGCCGGTGGCTTTGTGGGCGTTTTGGTCCAGGGCTTTCGCCGGGCCGCCTTCTCCAACGAAGCGGGCGTCGGCTCGGCGGCCATCGCGCACTCGGCCGTAAAGACCGATTATCCCGCCAGCGAAGGTATCGTAGCTCTGCTCGAACCCTTCATCGACACCGTCGTCATCTGCACGATGACCGCGCTCGTCGTCATCGTTACCGGCGACTACGATCAGGCCGGAGCGATGGGCGGCGTGGAGGTGACTTCGCAGTCGTTCGCCACGGTATTGCCCTGGTTTCCTTACGTGCTGACGGTCACGGTAGTGCTTTTCGCCTTCTCGACCATGATTTCGTGGTCGTACTACGGCTTGCAGGCTTGGCTGTTTTTGTTTGGCAAAACCAGACTCAACGACATCATCTATAAGGTGCTGTTCTGCTGCTTCGTCGTAATCGGTGCTGCCGCCAGCCTGGGTGCCGTCACGGATTTCTCCGACGCCATGATTTTCGCTATGTCCGTCCCCAACCTGATCGGCCTGTTTTTCCTGCTGCCCGTCGTCAAGAAAGAAGCCGCCAGGTACTACGCTTACATCAAGAGTGGGGAGTGGAAGCAGTATCATCCCGAATCGGCGAAAAGGGGGTAACTATCGGTCAACGGTTAAAAGACTGTCTCGTCCTAACATAGGTTGATGAATACTTTTTGAGCCAGCGGTTACGAAGACGGCTTTTCTGCCTTTTTCGAGTACATTAGCGGAAAAGAATAGAACAAGCTATCCATGCAAAAAGCATTTTCAACCAAGTACCTGCTGCTCCCCCTCCTACTCTCCAGTTGCTCCATTTCCCACTATATCCAGAAGGAGGTCAGTACCTCGCCCGTGCTGTCACAGCACCACGTGGGCATTTCGGTGTTCGACCCGGCCAGGCAGAAATCGCTGGCTTCTTATCAGGACGACCATTACTTCACGCCCGCTTCCAACACCAAGCTGTTCAGCTTCTACGCCGGGTTGATGGCCTTGGGCGATTCTATTCCGGGGCTGGAATACCAGGTTCGGGATAGCGTCCTCATCTTCCGGGGGACGGGCGACCCGTCGCTGCGGCACCCTGACTTGCCCGCGAGCGGGGTGGTTGATTTTTTGAAAAATAGAAAAGAAAAATTGCTGTTCGCGACGGCTAATACCGACAACCCCACCTACGGGCCGGGCTGGTCGTGGGATGACTACAACGACTACTACCAGGCCGAACGCTCGCCGCTGCCCATTTATGGCAACATCGCGCGGTTTACCAGCCCATCGGGCCTGTACGTGCGGGTGCAGCCCGAGTTCTGGCAGGATTCGCTGGATTTGGATACCGCTGCAGTGGGCATCATGCGTGACCGCTACAGCAATCATGTCCGTCGTTCGCTCAACGCTCTGCCCGCGGGTTTGGAGCAGGATATTCCCGTACGGACGTCCAGTCAGCTGACCGCCGATCTGTTGTCCTATGTCTTAAAGAAAAAAGTGGGGTTGACGGACGAAGATCTGTCTGGCTCCTGGAAAACGGTACACAGCATCCCGTCCGACTCGCTGTACAAACGTATGATGCTGGTAAGTGACAACATGATGGCCGAGCAGACGATGCTGCTTTA
>JBBSKK010000068.1:0-10229 GCA_038256395.1 Cytophagales bacterium
ATCCTAGCGCAAAATTCACTATCTTTGCCTTTTTTAAGAAGAATTGAAAGTGAAGAAACGGTCATTTTCAATTTTCCATTATCAATTTTCAATTATACAAAATGACTCAGGATCAGTTGAAAGAACTGAAAGGCCGCGTAGAGGCCTTGGGGCGGTATCTTTGACTACGGTCATCGCAAAAACCAACTCGAACAATTAGAATTACAAACCGCCCAACCGGAATTCTGGTCGGACTCCGCCCGCGCCGAAAAGGTGATGAAGGAAATCCGGGGGCTAAAGTTCTGGACTAACGGCTACGAGGAACTCTCCCGGCGGCGTGACGACCTGGATGTAATCTGGGAATTCTACGAAGCCGACGAAGCTACCGAAGAAGATGTAGATGCCGAGGGCGCGAAGCTGACCGACAAACTGGAAGAGATCGAATTCCGCAAGATGTTGGGCGAGGAAGGCGACGACCTGCCCGCCGTGATCGAGATCAACGCCGGAGCTGGCGGCACCGAGTCACAGGACTGGGCGTCGATGCTCATGCGGATGTACATCATGTGGGCCGAGAAAAACGGCTACAAGGTGCGCGAAGTCGATTTGCAGGACGGTGAGGTAGCGGGTGTGAAGTCCGTGACGCTGGAAATCGAGGGCGAATACGCCTACGGCAACCTCAAATCCGAAAATGGCGTCCACCGCCTGGTGCGGATTTCGCCCTTCGACTCCAACGCCCGACGGCACACGTCGTTTACCTCGGTGTACGTCTATCCGCTGGCCGACGATGACATCGAGATCGAGGTCAACCCGGCGGACATCACCTGGGACACCTACCGCTCCGGCGGCGCGGGCGGGCAGAACGTCAACAAGGTTGAAACTGCCGTGCGGCTGCACCACAAGCCTTCGGGCATCGTCATCGCCTGCCAGCAGGAACGCTCGCAGTTGATGAACAAGGAGGTGGCGACACGGCTTTTGAAGTCACGGCTGTACCAGATCGAACTGGAAAAGCGCAACGAGGCCCGCGCCGAAGTGGAGGCATCGAAGCGCAAGATCGAGTGGGGGTCCCAAATCCGCAGCTACGTCCTCGACGACCGCCGCGTGAAGGATCACCGCACCGACTACCAAACCTCGAACACCGACGCCGTGCTGAATGGGGATCTCAATGATTTCATCAAGGCGTATCTAATGGAGAATTAGGTTAAAGGTTAAAAGGTCAAACGGCGTACTACAATTTCCTGCTTAAAGGACGGCACTCCTTTAACCTTTTAACCCAAACCTTAACTAATTCTGCTCCAATTGGTATCCGACGCCCTTAGACTATCCAGATGCCCCCGAATGGCGGCGTAGGGCGGCGTTACGAGGTCGGGATCGGCGTCGAGGATGGCTTCGGCAGATTTGCGGGCTTCTTTCAGAATGATGCCGTCCTTGGCCAGGTCGGCGATGATGAGATCCATAATGCCGCTTTGCTGGGTGCCGGTGAGGTCGCCGGGGCCACGTAGTTCAAGATCGACCTCCGAAATCTCGAAGCCATTATTGGTGCGGCACATCGTTTCCAGCCGCTTGCGGGTATCCTGGCTGAGTTTGAAATCCGTCATCAGCACACAAAAAGACTGCTCCGCTCCGCGCCCTACGCGGCCCCGTAACTGGTGCAACTGCGCCAGGCCGAAGCGTTCGGCGTTTTCGACCACCATCACCGAAGCATTCGGCACGTTGACGCCCACCTCTATGACCGTCGTGGCGACCATGATTTTGGTTTCATTTTTTACAAAACGCGCCATTTCGTAGTCCTTGTCCTGCGGCTTCATCCGCCCGTGCAAAATGCTCAGCGGCACGTCGGGAAAGGAACGGGAAATGCTTTCGTAACCGTCGGTAAGGTCTTTCAAATCTATTTTTTCGGATTCTTCGATCAGCGGATAGACGATGTAAATCTGCCGTCCCTTGGCGATTTCTTCCTTCAAAAAACCAAACAGCGTGGCCCGATGCGCGTCGTAGCGGTGAACCGTCTTGATCGGCTTGCGCCCGGCGGGTAGTTCGTCGATCACGGAAATGTCCAAATCGCCGTAGAGCGTCATCGCCAGCGTCCGGGGGATGGGCGTGGCGGTCATCACCATGATGTGCGGGTGGATTTCTTCGTTCTTGGCCCACAGTTTGGAGCGTTGCGCCACGCCGAAGCGGTGCTGCTCGTCGATCACACAGAAGCCCAGATTTTTGAACTGCACCACGTCTTCGATCAGGGCATGGGTGCCGACCAGTATCTGCATCGAGCCGTTTTGCAACTCCTCGTGCAGGACGCGCCTTGCTTTTTTCTTGGTCGAACCCGTGAGCTTACCGATGTGGATGCCCATTTGGTCGGCGTACACTTTCAGACCCTGGTAGTGCTGGTCGGCCAGAATTTCGGTGGGGGCCATCAGGCAAGCCTGGGCGTCGTTGTCGAGGGCCATGAGCATGGCGATGAAGGCCACGATGGTTTTGCCCGAACCCACGTCGCCCTGCAAGAGGCGGTTCATCTGGCGGCCCGTCTGGAAGTCGGCGTGGATTTCGCGCAGCACCCGCGCCTGGGCGTTGGTGAGCGCGAAGGGCAGGTGGTTGTCGTAGAATTCTGTCACCCAGTTGACCTTATTGAAAACCTGCCCCGGAAACTCGTTCTTTTGGAGAATCTTGCTCTTAATGAGCCGCAACTGATTGTAAAACAGCTCCTCGAATTTCAGTCGTCGCCTGGCTTGGTGCAAGTGCGCCTGCGAAGGCGGCAGGTGAATGCTCCATAATGCCTCGGCTTTGGAGATAAGGCGGTACTGAGTAATGAGCGATTCGGGCAGCGTTTCGCGGATATGCGGCGTGGCGATTTCCAGCAAAGACTTCATCGTGCGACTGATGGTGCGGCTGTCCACACGTCGCTTGCGGAGCATGTCCGTTAGCGGATAAATGGGTTGCCAGGTACCGCCGTTGACGTTCTCGGGCGTGATCAGCTCGATGTCGGGATGGGTAATGCTGTAGCGTCCGCCAAACTCGGCTGGCTTGCCATAGACTATGTAGTCGGCGTTGCGCTGCAGACTTTTCTCGAACCACGAAATGCCGTGAAACCAGACTAATTCCAGAATGCCCGTGCCATCGGTAAAGGTGCCGACGAGCCGCTTTTTATGACCTTCGCCCGTAACGTGCCAATCTTTCAACCGACCCTTGATTTGGGCACCGGGCAGCATCTCGTTTATTTCGTTAATTCGGTGGAACTGCGAGCGATCCTCGTGTCGGAAAGGATAATGCTGCAGCAGGTCGCCGTAAGTGAAAATGTTCAGCTCCTTGTTGAGCAGGGCGGCCCGCTGCGGCCCCACGCCTTTGAGGAATTCAATTTTGGTGTCGAAAAAATGGGTGCGTTCGGTCATAAATGGCGGCTACTCCGGTTTTTCAAATTTACGAAATAGTAAGGAAAGCGCATTTAACACGATGAAATGCATAAAATAGAAAAAGCCTCAAAAATATATTTTAGATTTGGGTATTACCGATTAAGGTATTAGATTTGCATACTATAATTAGCAAATGAAAAAAATGAGACCTGTAGTTGACCGGAAATCTACGATTGATTCTTCATCAAAGAACTGTCTTAAAGCGCTTAGTTTTTTTAGCGGGGCAATGGGATTGGACATCGGTCTTCATAAATCCGGAATAACGACTTTACTAGCTTGTGAAATTGATCGTTCAAGTAGGGAAACTATTGTCTCTAACAATCCAGAAATTGGACTTATTGGGGATATTAGAAACTACTCAGTAGATGACATTTTGGAATTTGCGAACCTCGACCGTTCTGATGAAGTCGATATTATAGTTGGAGGCCCTCCTTGTCAGGCATTTAGTTCAGCAGGCAAGCGAATGGGCCTTGCAGATGAAAGGGGTAATGTTTTCCTGAAATTTATCGAAACGATTGAAGAAATAAAACCCAAGTACGCCGTTATTGAAAACGTAAGAGGTCTGCTGTCTTCTCAATATTCAATAGAGTTAGAACCCGAAGAAGAAGAATTCTTGGCTCCCGAATTAAGAGAGTTAAAAGGCTCGACCTTATTTTATGTAATTAACCGATTAAGGAAAGCTGGGTATAAAGTATCTTTCAACTTATACAACTCCGCTAATTTTGGTACCCCACAGGTCAGGGAGCGAGTAATCATTGTTTGCACCCGGAGTAACGAAGAAGTTCCGTACCTCGAGCCGACGCACTCAGAAAATGGAGAATTTGGTTTACCAAAATGGCGTTCTTTAAGACAGGCAATTGGAGATTTGCCAGAAGAGCCCAACGATTTTATCAAGTTCCCAGATAAAAGGCTGAAATATTACAAAATCTTAAAGGAAGGGCAGAATTGGCGAAATCTTTCCGAAGATTTACAGAAAGAAGCACTCGGCAAATCATACTACTTAGGAGGGGGCAAAACAGGCTTTTTCAGGAGATTGGCTTGGGATTCTCCGTCTCCTACGTTGGTGACGCATCCCGCCATGCCAGCAACTGATTTGGCTCATCCCATAGAGGATAGACCATTGAGCGTTCAGGAGTACAAAAGAATACAGGAGTTTCCCGACGGTTGGCATATTGCCGGAAACGTGATAAACCAGTACAAACAAATTGGAAATGCAGTGCCCGTCAGCGTTGGTGAGGCTATTGGCAAAACCATCAAGAAACACATGAACGGGCTTGAGATCCGAAATTATGAGAATTTTAAATACTCAAGGTACCTGAGAACCTCAGATGATGATTTTATGCGAGATTTCATTCATAGGAGCAACATTCATATGGCAGAAACAGAAAATATGCAATTAAGTATCTTCTAAACCATACCAAGGACTGCTTTCTTCTAAATATATTGAACCGGGATTTGTGGATATGGCACGCTTGACGAACTCTTTGAAAGCCTCCTCTGTCAGTTGTTTCTTTTCGTCTTCGATGCCGGCCAATTCGTTTAGTTTTGGCCAGTTAGTCTCACCAGTTCTGGAAAACCTCCTAAACCAATGTTTGATCTTTGTCCCATCTCTGACTGTTTTGCTTGAACTGTTTTCACTATTATCACTATTTTTGATTTGCAGAAGCTGACCGTTTTCGTGACAGAAGTCGATACTCCGCATAGTTTCTCCCCAGCAAGCGTGCCATCCGTAAGATAAAATATGAAAGGCAATAAATTCTTCCAGCAAAGAGCCCGTAATATTATCTGCTCCCATAGATAGCCTGTGTCCATATCTGATTACCGCAATATCATATGAATCGTCAGGTAACCTCGCCGAAATGATTTCATCTAGTATTGGATCATGCTTAGTCCCAGTTGGATTGCTTGTTCGCTGAGAAGCTCTGTTTTCCCAGTCTCTCACAAATTTCTCTGTCCATTTTTCAAGAAAATTATCGAGGATCCCAGTAGGCTCATTTATCGTACACGACCATTCAGGCAAATCAGCAATTCGGCTGGCTACTACTTCCAAAGATTTAGATTTGCTGTCTTTCGCGAATTCTAGTACTGAACTAACTACCTGACTCTTATCAAAATCACCATAATCTGCTAACCTTCTCCGGTTAGAAGTTTTTTTAGCCATTTCTCATTTCAGTAATTCATAAACCTCTATTTCTAGCGCATTCGCTATTTTTTCGATATTAATTAGCGTAATATTTTTTTCTGCCCGTTCTATCATGCCAATATAGGTTCTGTGGAGGCCAGCTCTATACGCCAATTCCTCCTGGGAAAATTTCTTCTCTCTTCTCAGAGTTCTAATCTTATCACCCAGATTTTGCAGCAAGCGAGAGCTTGTACCCATCATGTATTAAATGTTTGGGCAAAGCTATTTATAGTATGCAGATGTTACTACATACTATAAATAGCATTTTAGTTATGATAAATCAAACGGGCTGCGCCGGATTCCCGAACACCGTGGCCTTGGCCGCCACGTCGGCAATCACCAGCGACCCGGCCCCGACGCGAGCATTCTTACCAATGCGGATACCCGCTACGATCACCGCGCCCGTACCAATGAATGCGCCCGACTCCACGGTCGCACGGTCGCCGATGATTGCCCCCGCCCCGACGTTCACTAAATCGCCAATGGTGGCAAAAGGCTCCACGATGGCTCCCGATTGCAACTGCACGTGCTGGCCGATGGTGGCTTCCGCCCCCACCGTCACGCGGGCACCGACAAAATTGCCGTGGCCCAGCGTGGCCATTTTAGAAACCACCGCCGTGTCGTGGATAGCATTGACGGGCATGGTTTTGCGGCGTTCGTTGAGCATCGCCACGAGCCGCTCCCGGACGGGCCGCTCGCCTATGGCCACGAAAGCTTCGCATTTATTGCCGATGATTTTCAAAAAGCCGCCGTCGTCCGTGTCGCCGAGAATGCTGACCTCACCGATTTCGGTACCGTGCAGCTCTTTATTATCGTCCAAAAAGCCGTAAACGACCACGCCGTTGCGCTGAAATATATCGAGTGCCTGGCGGCCCAAAGCCCCCGCGCCAAAAATGAGTACTGGGTTTTCCATTTTTTTAATTTTGACCGGGTCGCCGGTGCGATGATAGAATGAGTGAATGATAGAATAAAGGGCGGATGCCTATTCTATCATTCACTCATTCCGACATTATTTTTAAAGGAACGTAATCCTGAAAACGAACGGACTGGAATAGGGGGAAATGTTGCGTCCGGTGAGGGGGCTTAGCTGGCTGTTGTAGGACAGATTGTATAGTGCCGTCATCAGGATGCTGCGCGTGAATCGTCCGCCCAGGGGCTGGGTGTAGGCCCCGCCGACGAGTGGCGAGCCAATCCAGCTACGGGCGAGATCCCGACCGGTGCTGTATTGTACATTGAGTGCTTCGTACTCGGCTTGTAGGGTAACCATCGGTAAAAGGTTGTACATCAGGAAGGCCCGCCCGCCGTAGTTGCTGCTGGAGCTTCGTAAGCTGGCGCTGGCACCGTAGGGACGGTAGCTGGCGTACATATAGGTAAGACCACCGCCCGCCACGAACTTGTCGGTGAGGTTGAGACCCGCCATGGGCGATAGGTTGATGTTGGTGTAGTTGCCCAAAGACAAACCGAAGCTGCCGCCCAGGCGCAGCCGATCCATAATGGACATCGGCGCTCCTTCGATGGGGCGACCCTCGACGGGACGGGTCGCGGCCTCGCTCTGTTTACGCTCCGCTTCGTTAGGAATAATGATGGTACTTTGGCGTTTCTGCTGAGGAAGCGTGTCCTTCTTGTAGTATTCTTCGTTTTGGGCAAAAGTCGTCAGATGCAGACCAAAAACGGCGATGAGGAGCGTGATAAACCTTTTCATATCGGAAACGATTGTTAATTTTACTTTTCAGTAGTAACGAAACATCCTGAGACTTTGGTTTGTTGGTGGCTGCGCCGTCGCCGCTCCCCTACCCCCACGATTACCCTACCCTCAACTTTATGCACTACCGCATCGCTGTGCCGATTCCCGATAGCCACTTTGCCGAAATCACTTACATGCTCTCTACAAACGGCAGACAAACCGTTGATTTACAGCTACCTGCCTGGCGGCCCGGCCGCTACGAGATTCAAAATTTTGCCAAAAACATTCAGCGTTTGGAGGCACGCGGCGGCTCTGGTCGGCCGCTTCCAGTGCGCAAAGTTACCAAAGATCGCTGGCAAGTCGCGGCGGCGGGTGAGGAATCCCTGGTAGTCACCTACAATTTTTACGCCAATATCCAGAACGCCGGCAGCAGCTACGTCAACGGTGATCTGTGGTACCTCAATTTTATCAACCTCGCGCTCTACACCGTCGGGCGGATGCAGGAGCCGTGTTTGGTGGAACTTGCCCTGCCCGAAGGCTTCCGCATCGCCTGCGGCCTGGCGAAGCCGGAACGCGTAAATACCCTGAAAGCCGAAGATTATTACCAACTGGTGGACAGCCCGTTGCTGGCTTCGGCCACGCTGCACCACGAAACCTACGAGGAGGCGGGCGTACCGTTTCATGTCTGGATGCACGGCAATTTACAGCCCAACTGGAAGCGCATTTGTACTGATTTCGCCGCTTTTTCCCGCGAGCAAATCGCCACGATGGGCGAGTTTCCCGAGCGGGAATACCATTTTATCAACCTCATTTTGCCCACGGCCTTTTTCCACGGTGTCGAACACCACAACTCCACGATGATCGTACTGGGGCCGGACGACGAGGGCGAAGGACTCTACAACGACCTGCTGGGCGTGAGTTCGCACGAACTTTTCCACGCCTGGAACGCCATCCGCATCCGCCCCCAGGAGCTTTTGCCCTACGATTTCACGCAGGAAAACTACTTCCCGACCTGCTTCGTGGTGGAAGGCTGCACGACCTACTACGGCGACCTGTTCCTGCGGCGAGCGGGCGTGTTCGACGATGAATTGTACGTCAAGGAATTGCAGGTCTACATGAAGCGGCATTTCGAGCACAGCCGCCACGCCACGCAGTCGCTGCTGGAATCGTCCTGGGATCTTTGGCTCGACGGCTACGAGAAGGGTATCCCGGAGCGCACGGTGTCGGTATACCACAAGGGGGCGCTGGTGGCTATGATTTTGGATTTATACTTACGTAAAAAATTCGACCACGCCCGCTCGCTCGACAACGTCATGCGGCTGTTGTGGCAGCGCTTCGGGCGGCCCTTTGTGGGTTATACTTATCAAGACTATCAGGCCGTTGTAGAAGAGGTAGCCGAAGAATCGCTGGATTGGTACTGGGATGAGTGCATCAGCGGCACTACGCCGCTGGAAAGCCGCCTGAACGAGGCGCTGGCCTTCGTCGGGCTGCAAATGACGACTTTCAGCAACGGTAATATTCAGCTTAACGTGCTGGACGATGCCCGCGCCGCCCGGCAGTGGGAACGCTGGCTGGCCTCGGCGCAAGTGTTTTCTCCCCAAACTTAGTTTTATGCCCAAATCCCTTCTCAATCGTTTGAAATTGGCCCGCTGGATTTTGCTACTTGCCATTGCGGCGGGTTGCCAGTCGGGCCGCACGATCACCTTCCTGCATACAAACGATGTTTATGAAATCGAGCCGCTGGACAATGGCAAATCGGGCGGCTTGGCGCGGGTAGCCTACCTCAACAAAGAGTTGAAAAAGGAAAATCCCAAAGGCACCTATTTCGTGCTGGCGGGTGATTTCCTCAGTCCGTCGGTTATCGGGACGCTGCGCTACGAGGGCGAGCGCATCAAGGGGCGGCAGATGGTGGACGTCCTCAACGCGGCCGGCCTGGATTTGGCCACCTTCGGCAACCACGAATTCGATTATGACAACGACGCCCCCACGACCATCAACCAGCGCATCGAGGAGTCGAAGTTTCGCTGGGTGATCGCCAATATGCAGCTTCGCCAGGGCAACAAAGTGGTACCATTCAGCAAGGACGGAGCCAACTTGCCGACTTCTCTGGTGCTGGACAATGGCAAGGTGCGCGTGGGAATTTTCGGCATTTGCATTCCCGTCGATAAGGATTACGTGCAGGTGACCGACCCCTTCGACGCCGCCAATCGCGAGTTCGAAGACCTGAAAAATCGCTGCGACGCCGTGGTGGCCCTCACCCACCTCGACGTGGCCGATGACCGCCGCATGGCCGAGCAAATCCCCGGCCTGACGCTCATTATGGGTGGCCACGACCACGACCACATGCAGCTAAAAGTGGGCAACGTAGCCATCGCCAAGGCCGACGCCAACGCCAAAACGGTCTATATCCATCGTCTGCACTTCGACCGCAAAAAGCAGCTGATTAACCTGGAATCAGAACTTAAAACCATCGACGAAACCGTCCCCGAAGACCCGGCGACCGCCGCTTTGGTAACCAAGTGGCAATCCATCGCCGACGAAAGTTTCCGCGAGCAGGGTTTCGACCCGAACGAGGTCGTGTACACCACCCCCAAACCCTGGGATGGGCGCGATGCCGTCGTCCGCCGCGAACATGGGACACTAACCACTCTCATCGCCGAGAGTATGTTCGAGGCGTTTCCGGGCAGCGATCTGGCGGTCTTCAACGGCGGTTCGCTGCGGCTGGACGATGTGCTGGAAGGCCCCATTTCGCAGTACGACGTAGTCAGGATGATGCCCTTCGGCGGCGGCATCAAACAGGCGACCATGACGGGCGACTTGCTCCACAAAGTTCTGGAAGCCGGGCGACTCAGCCGGGGCAAAGGCGGCTTCCTCCACCACGCCAACGCCCGCTACGCCGACGACACCCGCACCTGGTACATCGCCGAACAACCGCTCGATAAATCCCGTAACTACAAAGTGGTGCTGCCCGATTTTCTGCTTA
>JBBSKK010000069.1:0-10136 GCA_038256395.1 Cytophagales bacterium
AGGCGCTCCTGCTTCTGTTCCAGCCACGAGGTGTAGTTACCCTTCCACGGAATACCCTCGCCGCGGTCAAGTTCCAGAATCCAGCCCGCCACGTTGTCGAGAAAGTAGCGGTCGTGGGTCACGGCGATGACCGTGCCCTTGTACTGCCGCAGGTGTTCTTCCAGCCACAGCACGCTCTCGGCGTCGAGGTGGTTGGTCGGTTCGTCGAGCAGCAGCACGTCAGGTTGTTGGAGTAGCAGGCGGCACAGGGCCACGCGGCGTTTTTCGCCGCCCGACAGGTTGGCGACCGACTGATCTGACGGCGGACAGCGCAGGGCGTCCATCGCCACTTCCAGGCGGTTGTCGAGGTTCCAGGCGTCGGCGTGGTCGAGTTTTTCCTGCACCTCGCCCTGACGTTCAAGGAGTTTATCGAAATCGGCGTCGGCGTTGCCGAAGGCTTCATTGATTTGATCGAACTCTTTGAGCAGGTCTACGATCTCCTGAACGCCCTCCTCCACCACTTCCCGCACGGTTTTTGTGGGGTCGAGTTGGGGTTCCTGCTCAAGCATCCCGGCGGAGTAGCCTGGTGAGAACACGACTTCGCCCTGATAACTCTTGTCGATGCCCGCAATGATGCGTAACAGCGTGGATTTGCCGGAACCGTTCAGACCCAGGACGCCGATTTTGGCTCCGTAAAAGAAGGATAAATAAATATTTTTGAGGATGTGGCGGTTGGGCGGAATGATCTTGCTGACACCCGACATTGAGAAAATTATGGTTTCGTTGGCCATTTTTTAGTTAATTTGTATTTGGCAAATATCGCCATTAAAGCCCATACATGGACGCCGAAACTTGGATTACGAATATTGAATTCTATTAAAATTCTTATATTCAGTAATTTGATTGCCCTAAAATTGAGGAGATTTCAGCTTAAACTGAGTTTCCTGAATAACTAAACCCACCAATTAAGCAGATAATAGTAAAGTCATGGAAGAAAAGGAAGAATACGGCTACGTAAAGGATGGCAAAGTATTTTTGAAAGGTTACCTCGGGAATCCCGACCGTCGGATCGGCGAGGTGAAAAGAACGGAACAGGAAGCGATCGAATACTTCAAGAATCGCTTCACCATCGCCAAAGGAAAAGTCGATACCCTCGAAAAAGACATTGAAGAAGCCCAGAACAAGGGATCTTATCTTACGAAACTTACGCAACTCCGCCGGAAGCTGATCGGCTTCGACGCCATCGGCGACTTTATTCCCCTGCTGGAAAGGCTGGATAAGGCCGAGGATTACCTCACGGGTTTGATTCTGATCAACCAGGCCAAAAATCTGGAAATCAAGCGAGCGCTGGTCGAGGATGCTAAGGAAGCCGCCGCCATTGAAGACTGGACGGCGGCCACCGAAGCCGTGCAGGAAGTGAAGGACAAGTGGATCAGGACGGGACCCGTGGACAATGAGTTTCAGGAGGACGTGGACACACAGTTCCAGACCGTACTCGACGACTTTTTCCATCGCCGCCGCGAGTTTTTTGCCGAGCAGAACAAAATCATGCAGGCTAAGGTGGACGAGTACGAGAAACTCATCAAGCGGGTCAAGCAACTCTCGTGGAGCAGAGATTTGGACGAAGCCTACAAGCAAGCCCGCGACATCCGCAAGGAGTGGAACGCCCTGGGTGAACTGCCGCCCAAGAAATTTTTCAAGATCAGCAAAGCGTACCGCCACTTTTTTAAGCTTTTTTACGATAAATACAACGAATCCAAAGGCATTCAGCCGCAGAATCGCGAAGACCCGCGTATCGGGCAGCAACGACAACTACTGGTCGAGGCCGAGGATGCCCTGAAGAACGACGACATCGTGACGGCCTCCGAAAAAGCCAAGGTGCTACTCAGCAAGTGGAAAGATATCCGAATTCCCTATCGGCAGTCGGACCGCGAGCTCAACGACCGATTCCGCTCGACCTGTGATAAGATTTTTGAACTGAGCTACCTGGCCCGCGTTATCAGCCGCAAGTACCCGGCCTTTGAACTCAAAAGCGAGGAGGAGCAACTACGCGCCCAAATCCGGGAGATGGAGTGGCTTGTGAGCCGAGAGAAAAGCGATTTGGACATGGCGACGCTCGACGTGGAACGCAGTCTGACCGGCGATGAGGAGCAGGATAAGCGGTTGCAAGGAAGGCTAAACATCCAGAAGCGCAAGGTCGCTATGAAGGATAAGATTCTTCGGGAGTTTCAGCGGAAGCTGGAGCGGTTGGAGCGGTAATTTTCAGGCTCGAACCCCGCACCACCAAATTGGTTTTCAATACCCTGGTTTCGTAAGCGACCGGGGTATTTTTATTTTCGATCAGTTCCAGCAGCAGTTCGGCGGCCTGGCGGCCCATCTCGAAGGAAGGCTGCGCCACCGAACTCAGCGGTGGGTCGAGTAGGCCCGACACGCCCAAATCTGAGAAACCCAGCAGGGCCACGTCGTCGGGCATCCGGTAGCCGAGCTGGCGCAGCGCCCAGTGTACGCCGATAGCGATACGGTCGCTGGCGGCGAAAATGGCATCGGGGCGCTCGCGGAGCGCCATGAGCTGGTAGGCACGTTCGGTGCCTTCGGATTGGCTGTATTCGGCCGTGACCATCCATTCGTCACGCTGGGGTAGTTTGTGTTTTTGCAGCGCGTCGCGGTAGCCGTTGCAGCGGTTACGGCTGATCGCCAAACTCATCGGGCCCGATATATGGGCAATTTTACGACAGCCCTGCTCGATCAAGTGTTCCGTTCCCTGAAAGGCCCCGGCGTAGTCGTCCACCAGCACTTTGTGGGTCTGGACTTCGTTACTGGCCCGGTCGAAGAAAACGATGGGGATGCCGACTTCCTGCAAATCGGCGAAATGGTGGTGGTGCAGCGATTGGCTGGCTACGGACACGATCAGGCCGTCGGCGCGGCGGTCGGCAATGTGCCGCACGTCAGCCTTTTCACGCTCGTAGGACTCGTGGCTCTGGTAGATCATCACGTGGTAGCCTCGGCTGTACGCCACGTCCTCCACCCCGCTGATGGTCGTGGAAAAAAACGGGTTGTCGATGTCAGGTACGATGATACCAATGGTGTGGGTTTGGTTTTTCAACAGACTGAGGGCGATGGGATTGGGCGAGTAGTTGAGTCTGCGCGCCAGTTCGATGACCCGCTCCTTGGTGGCTTCGCTGATTTCGGAGCTATCCCGCAGGGCCCGCGAGACCGTGGATTTGGAAATTCCCAGTTGCCGCGCAATTTCCTTGATGGTAACGGAGGTTTTTCCCATGAATTATTTAGCGATTTTCTTAAAAAAGTACTATTTATTTTGGCAATCCTCGCAGTTTTTTGCCAGAATTATTTTTGCAAAATACCAAAAAAACAACAATTCCCGGAAAATGGCGGAGTATCGGGAACGGTACCGGGAACGGTTGCGTAGAATTGTTGCGCTTTTTCAAGATAGAATTTTGTGAATCGCCGAACCTATGCGTAAATTTTTAACGAAATCAAGCAATCGTGCTATTTCATGCAATTACCTATTTCCTTAAAAAATTCTATTCCTGATTGTACCTATGATGAATCCAGCTTTACTGAAGAAAAGTCCCGCTCATCCACCCCTTTGTCCCAGCAAAATGGAAATGCTGTTCAAGAAAGTGGTGGAGGAAGGCGATTATGTCGCTTACCGGGAATTATTTACCCGCTATTATTATCCCCTCTGTACCTACGCGATGCGCGTGGTAGCGGGGCGCGAAGTCGCCGAAGAAGTAGTTGCCGACGTTTTTGTGAAACTCTGGAAAAATCGCGAACAAATCGAGGTTCACACTTCTTTCGAGGCCTACATCTACCGGGCTGTTCGCAACCAGTCGCTCGACTACCTGAAACTCAAACTGCACCGCGTGTATGAGCGCGAACCGCTGGAAAGCATACAGTGGAACCCCGCCTACGCCGACCATTTCTCTCCGGTGGATGAATTGGTATTCAACGAGTTCTATGATCGTGTCGAAGGCCACATCCGCGACCTGCCACGCCAGTGCCAAGTTATCTTCCGCCTCAGCCGCGAAGAGGGCTTGCGCTACCGCGAAATCGCCGAGCAACTTAAAATCTCGATTAAGACTGTAGAAACTCAAATGGGCCGCGCTTTGAAAGTGTTGCGCGAAAGGGTACCGGAAAATCGGCTGGTGGCTTAGCAAGGGTTTTCCATATCAGTAGCACTGGTCATTGGGTTAAGGGTTAACGGTTTTCTTTGACCGGGGTTTCGTCGTGTTTATTTTGCTGTAAAAAAAACAAGCACAAGTAAATGTCCTTAACCCTTAACCTTTTGACCTTTTAACCCCTACACCAATAATTCATTTAACGAAAATGTCTCTTCAAGAAACATGGCGCTGGTTCGGGCCGAATGATCCGGTTTCGCTGGCGGACGTGCGGCAGGCGGGCGCGACGGGCGTCGTCACGGCCCTGCACCATATCCCGAACGGCGAAGTGTGGAGCGTAGCGGAAATTGAGCATCGCAAAGCGACCGTCGAAGCGGCGGGCCTGACCTGGTCGGTGGTGGAGAGCATTCCCGTCCACGAAGCCATCAAGACGCGTACCGGGAATTTTAAGGAATATATCGAAAACTATAAGGAGTCTATCCACAATCTGGGTAAAAGCGGCATCGACACGGTTTGCTACAATTTCATGCCCGTGCTGGACTGGACCCGCACCGATCTGGACGCCCCAATGCCCGATGGTTCTACGGGGCTGCGCTTCGACGCCACGCAGTTCGCCGCTTTTGAACTTCATATTCTACAAAGAAAAAACGCGCTGAATTCTTATTCCGAAGAACAGCAAACGAAGGCGAAAGCATGGCTCGACCAGGCCGACGAGGAAAGTATCAACCGCCTTACGCGTAACGTCATTGCCGGTCTTCCCGGTTCGGAGGAAAGCTTCACCGTCGAAGAATTTCGCGACGTGCTGGCGACCTATGATGCCATTGGCGACGCGGAACTCAGAGAGCACCTTTATCAATTTATTAACAAAATTGCCCCTGTGGCGCAGGCAGCGGGCGTTCGGCTGTCAATCCATCCCGACGATCCGCCCTATCCGATTATGGGTTTGCCCCGCGTGGTGAGTACGGAGCGAGATGCTGCCGCGCTGCTGGAAAGCTGTGACGTAATGGCCAACGGCCTGTGTTTTTGCACGGGTTCGTATGGCGTCCGGGCCGATAACGACCTGATCGGCATGGTGGAGCGGCTGGGTAGCCGGATTCACTTCGTCCACCTGCGGGCCACGCAGCGCGACGCCGACGGCAGTTTCCAGGAAGCCGACCACCTGGAGGGCGACGTGGATATGTACGGCGTGATGCACGCTCTATTAAAAGAACAGAAGAAAAGAAATGACACGGGCCGCGCCGACTTGCGCCTACCCTTCCGCCCCGACCACGGCCACCGCATGCTCGACGACCTCACCGCCACCAAGCGCACCAATCCCGGCTACACAGCCATCGGTCGCCTGCGCGGCCTGGCGGAGTTGCGGGGGTTGATGATGGGGATCGAAAAAAGTTTGGGGTTAAATGGTTAAAGGATAAAAGGTTAAGGGTTTTGATATTGAAGAAAGCATTGGGGAATACCGTTTAACCGTTTAACCCTTAACCTTTTGACCCACGAAGCTCCCCCGCTACTAACACCAACCAAACCCTTATGTCTGTATTAAAACACAAAACAAAAAAGACCTTCATTAACGAGGATTTCCTGCTGCGCAACGAGACCGCCCGGAGGCTGTACCACGACTACGCCAGGGAAATGCCGATCATCGACTACCACTGTCACCTGCCGCCCGACCAGATTGCGGAGGACAAGGTGTTCGAGAACCTGACGCAAGCCTGGCTCTATGGCGACCACTACAAGTGGCGGGCCATGCGTAGCAACGGGATCAACGAGCGCTACTGCACGGGCGACGCTTCCGACTGGGAGAAGTTTGAGCAGTGGGCGGCAACGGTACCGTACACCATGCGCAATCCACTGTATCATTGGACGCACCTGGAACTGCTACGGTACTTCGACATCGACGTGATCTTGAACTCGGATTCGGCGCGGGACATTTACGAGGAATGCTCGGCTAAGCTGAGCAGTCCCGAGTACAGCGTCAGAAATCTGCTGCGCAAGATGAATGTCAAGGTGGTCTGCACCACCGACGACCCTACCGATACGCTGGAATATCATCAGGCCATTATAGATAGCGGCTTCGAGATCAAGGTGCTGCCCACGTTCCGGGCGGATAAGTCCATGCTGCTCATCGGCGACCCGGCAGCGTACCGCGATTACGTAGAGAAAATTTGCCAAATGGCCGGGCTAAGCAGCAACGACAGCTACGACGACCTGCTGGAAGCTTTGCAAAAACGCCAAGAGTTTTTCGCCAAGATGGGCGGACGCCTGTCGGACCACGGCCTGGAACACATTTACGCCACCCAGTTCGACGATCAGGCGGCTTACGATGCGGCTTCCCAGGCGCTGGCGGGCAGCGTTCCCGACAACGATGCGCAGAACGCCTACAAGTCCACGCTGCTGTACGAGCTGGCCAAGATGGATCACGCCAAGGGCTGGGCGCAGCAGTTTCACCTCGGGGCGCTGCGCAACAACAACTCGCGGGCGTTGCGCACCCTCGGCCCCGACACGGGCTGGGACTCCATCGGTGATTTTAGCCAGGCGCAAGCGCTCTCCAAATTTATGGACAAACTCGACTCGACCGATCAACTGGCCAGGACTGTTCTCTACAACCTCAATTCTGGCGACAACGAGATGATCGCGACGATGGTCGGAAACTTCAACGACGGCAGCGTGGCGGGCAAGATTCAATTCGGCTCGGGTTGGTGGTACCAGGATCAGAAGGATGGCATGGAGAAGCAGATGAACACACTCTCGAACATGGGGCTGCTCAGTCGCTTCGTGGGCATGCTCACCGACTCGCGCAGCTTTCTTTCGTACCCGCGCCATGAGTATTTTCGCCGCATCCTGTGCAACCTGATCGGCACCGACGTCGAGAACGGCGAACTGCCCAACGACCTGCCCTGGCTGGGTAAAATGGTGCAGGACATCAGCTACAACAATGCGAAGGAGTATTTCGGATTTTGAAGCGTATCGCCATAGTGCTTTTAGCCGTGATGCATATCTGGCTAAAAGCACTAAATTGGCACTTTTATCGCGCTTTTAGTCCAGAAACACCCCTCATTGCAAAAGAAAAATCCCCCGCTCGTTTTTCGATTGACCAAGGTTTTGAAATTCCTGCTGACGGGAATTTTCGTAGCTGTTGCGAGTTACTTCTTCCTTTATTCCCACCTCTTCTACTGCCAGACGATTGCTTTTTCCAGTTTTGAAAAAGTACACGAAAGGCTGTACGTGAGTCCCCATATAAATACGGTGCAACGGCAGCACATGGACGCGGCCGTGAACGAAGCCCGGCAGCGCATCGAAGCTTTTTGGGGCAAATCCGTCGGACAAGCCACGCTCATTCTGTGCAGTAATCCCGAAGAATACCAGAAATACTGCCACAGCAGCGAAGGCGCGGGCTGCAGTCTGGGAACGCCCTGGGGCGACTCCTACCTCGTGCTCAATCCGTACGGTCTCAACGTGGACGTGGTCAGTCACGAAATGTGCCACGACGAACTCTTCACCCGCCTGGGCTGGTGGAAAACCACGGCGGAAGTACCGCAGTGGTTCAACGAGGGCCTGGCCCTGATGCTCGACCGCCGCTTCGTGACGGAAACCGAACCTACGAAGCGCTACCTCAGCTACAAGGATGAATGGCTGTACCTGACCCACGGGGCGCAGGAAGTGCTGGAATTGGAGGATTTGAAAACCATGCGCGGATTTTTCGGCGGCAACCAGCGGCGTGTGATGCTGGCCTATATGTCGGCGGGCATGGAGGTGTCGTACTGGTTACTGCTTACCGGGCCTAAAAGCGTACATGCCCTGCTGGATACGCTACGCCGTGGCGGCAGCTTCGCCGTGACCTACAACAACATGAAAAAAGCCGGCGAATCGCAGCGTCGCGTACCGCCTTCTTTCTATCCACTGAGGTGATTTTTGCCGGATAAGTGTAAAATCGTGCATTTTTTTCACAAAAAACGTACTTTCGCCCTCGCTTTAAAAAAGACCTTCCATATAGACCCCACTTAAACCCTTCCCGATGATGCAACAATTACAAACGCTCGATTACGTCGTCTTTTTCTTTTACTTCATCATCGTAGCGGGTTATGGCTATTGGATTTACAACCGCAAAAAATCCGAAGCGGCCTCCACCACCGACTTTTTCCTGGCCGAAGGTTCGCTCACCTGGTGGGCCATCGGCGCGTCGCTGATTGCCTCCAACATCTCCGCCGAACAGTTTATCGGCATGTCGGGCAATGGCTTCACGATGGGTCTGGCGATTTCGTCCTACGAATGGCTGGCGGCCGCGACTCTCATTATCGTGGCGGTATTTTTTATGCCGATTTACCTCAAGAATAACATCTACACCATGCCGCAGTTCCTCAGTCAGCGGTACAACAAGAGCGTGAGTCTGATTATGGCCGTTTTCTGGTTGGCGTTGTATATCCTGGTCAACCTGACCTCCATCCTTTATCTGGGGGCATTGGCGGTATCCGGTATTTCGGGACTCGATTTTACCTTTTGCATGTGGACGTTGGCCATTTTTGCCATCATCATTACGCTGGGCGGTATGAAGGTCATCGGCTACACGGACGTAATCCAGGTATTTTTCCTCGTTCTCGGCGGCCTGGCCACCACCTATTTGGCGCTCAACCTGGTGTCGGACGATGCCGGACGGCAAGGCATGGTGGAGGGCTTTAAGGCAATGACCCAAAGCCACGACGACCACTTCCACATGATTTTCGAGAAGGGCAATCCCTACTACATGGAGCTGCCCGGCCTCACGGTGCTGCTCGGCGGTATGTGGATCGTGAACCTCAACTACTGGGGGTGTAACCAGTACATCACCCAACGCGCCCTCGGGGCCGACCTCAAAACCGCCCGTAACGGTCTGCTCTTTGCGGCGGGTCTCAAGCTGCTCATGCCGATCATCGTCGTGCTGCCGGGCATCGCAGCCTACTCGCTTTACAGCCGGGGCATGTTCCAGGCTGATATGCTGGGCCCCAACGGTACCATCAACCCCGATAAAGCCTATCCGGTGCTGCTGAACCTGCTTCCCATCGGTTTGAAAGGGCTTTCCTTCGCGGCGCTCACGGCAGCGGTGGTGGCCTCGCTGGCGGGCAAGGCCAATAGTATTTCCACGATATTCACCCTCGATATTTTCAAAACATACATCGGCAAGAACCACAGCGAAGCCCAACTCGTCCTCATTGGTCGCTATGTGATTATCGTGGCGATGGTGCTGGCCATTGTGGTAGCGCCCTACATGGGCATTGAAAAGGAGGGTGGTTTCCAGTTTATCCAGAAAACTACCGGACTCCTGTCGCCGGGTATTTTCGCAGCCTTCTCGATGGGCTTCTTCTGGAAGCGTACCAACTCCGCCGGGGCGCTGTTCGCCATCGTGGGCGGCTTCCTCATCGCCCTGGCCATGCAGAATGGCTACCCACCGTTCAGCGGCTGGGAGGACGTTCCTTTCCTCGACCGCATGGGTTGGGTGTTCGTGATTTGCGTGGCGGTAATGGTGGTGCTGGGCCTGGTGCTGCCCGATCAGAAGAAAGGACTCGAAATCGACGCTTCCATGTTCCGGCCGCACCGCACATTTGTTATTGGCGCGGCGGTGGTGCTGGGCATTATTACCATTTTGTACGCTTATTTTTGGTAAAAAAATAAAGTATAATATTTCGTACATTTGACAAAGCCTTTCGTTGATGACCAGAAAAGACAAGTTGCTTAAAGCACTTCGTGACAGGCTCGAAACGTTAGAAATAGAAATACTTGATTACCCATCCTGGGCGGACCAAAAAGCGTTTGACGAATTGATCAGGGAAGCGAGGCAGACCGCAGAAATGATCAGAATCCTTACAGAATCCTGAGAAGCCATGATAAAAGAGAAAGTCAGCGAATACTTGACTTGGATACGCTCCGCAGAGAGCGAGGAAGAGCGGAAAAGGCGCCGGAAAAAATTCGACGGCTGGTTTTACGATCTTTCGGAGACCGAAAAGGTCGAAGCCAAAGCCACTTTGAACGAGGACATGGAAAAAATCA
>JBBSKK010000070.1:0-10007 GCA_038256395.1 Cytophagales bacterium
GACTTCATTTTCTGCACCGTGGGCGAGGAACACGGCTTTATCGGCAGTCTGTTGGTCGTGTGTCTGTTCGTCGGTCTCATCGTGCGACTGGTGGTGCTGGCCGAGCGACAACGAACCCACTTCGCGCGGGTCTAAGGCTACTGCGTGGCGGGAATCATCTTCTTCCACTTTATGATCAACATCGGTATGACCATCGGCCTGATGCCCGTCATCGGCATTCCGCTGCCGTTTTTTAGCTACGGGGGCTCGTCGTTGTGGTCATTTTCAATTCTGCTCTTTATTTTCCTAAAAATGGATTCCCAGCGCCCCTATACCCTGTCCCGCACGTAGTTATGGCGCTCATTAGCAAAAAAAAAATCCCCTACCGCATCAATACCGACCTGCGGGAGTACCTCGTCAAGTACCAGCGCGAGGTGCCTTTGCAGATCCATTACACCGACCTGCTGCGGTTTTCCAACGCCATTTCTCTCTACGATCTCAAGGGCAACGACACGCTCTGGCTTTCGGTTTTCTACGATCCCGGTGACACGGCGGATATTTTTCAGGCTCTCAAAACCATCTACGCCCACCTGAAAGTGGATGGCGACCTCTCGATCCTGAAACACCTCATGGTGGACCGCGTGGACCTGTGTACCTACGGCAATACGCGGCCCTTCCGCATCAGGATTGTCAACCAGATCAACGACAACTTCGATTATTTTTACATCAAGAATGCCGACGCCTCGCGGGTTTACGGTCTGGAGTTGGAGGATATTTTCTCACCCAACCAGGTCAGCTACATGACCAGCGGCCAGTCATTGGTGGAGGAACACATCGCCGGCATTCCGGGTGACGCTTTTCTGAAGACACAACTCGCCGACCCCAACCTGAACCCGATCCGGCTTTGCAAAGAGTTTGTGAAGTTCAACGAACGCTGCTTCGTGCGGCTGCTGGGTGATATGCACTCCAGTAATTTCGTGGTGGACATCACGCCCGACTTCGAGGAGATCTACTACCGTTTCCGCGCCATCGACTTCGACCAGCAATCGTACGAAGGCAAAAAGACGGTCTATATGCCGCAGTATTTCAAACAGAATAATACGATTATCGAACTAGGCATGAAGTACATGACGTCCGAAAGCGTGCGGCAGTACCAAATGGAGGAACGCTCCCAAATCGCCACCCGAATGCGCATCGAAAAATCCCGCGCCACCGACATCATGGACGTCATGGCCGACGATGTCATCTCCTCCTCCGAGTACGTCGCCTCCCTCCGCCGAGATCTCGCCCGCCACTACCGCCACCAAGGTTTCATGGATTGCCAAACGATGGGCCAAATCGTACGAACGAGCTTAATGTTACTTTCTACGCACTAGATTTTCTCAAGACACAAAGTTCCAAAGGCACAGAGCGGGGCGCCCCGAGGCGCACAAAGTAGGCTGGCGCAAGCAAACTTTGTGCCTTTGGAACTTTGTGCCTTTGTGCCTTTTTTACGTCAGTCTTCCTGCTGCCACAAACAGCAACACCCAGCCCGCGATCATGAGCAGGCCGCCGATGGGGGCCACGGCGCCGAATTTAGTGATGCCCGTGAAGCAAATCGTGTAGAGCGAGCCGGAGAAAATCAGGACGCCGCTCGCGAAGGCGTAGCCCGCCCAGTTGAGCCATTTCATGGCCCCGGCGTCGGCTCTCGATAATAGTATCCCCACCAACACGATGGCTATAGCATGATAAAACTGGTATTTGACTGCCGTTTCAAAAGTATCGGCGCGGCCCGAAGCTTCGAGCGAGGCTTTCAGGGCGTGGGCACCGAAGGCCCCGATGGCAACGGCAAGAGCGCCGATGACGGAGCCGAGTTGGAGCATAGTTTTCATTTTGTTGTTGTGGAATTGTGTAATCGTTGAATTGATGTTGAGTTGTTGATAATGACTACTTTGTGACTTTTAAAAAACTTATCCCTCCAAAGCTGCACGAATTTCTGCCATAAAACGTGGGAGTTGCACACGCGGGTCGCTCTTCAAGGTTTCCAACGGAATATAGCCTCGATAGTTGGCGTCCCTCAGGATTTTTACAATTTTTCTGGCGTCGGTTTTTTCCTCTATGCCCTGGCGATAGACGCTTTCCTTGATTTGCCAAGTGTAGGCGTAAGGGGCCAATTTAGCGATTTCTGCGTAGGGGTCGCCCGCGCGTAGGCTGCCGATGTCGAGGTTGATACCCAGCCAGTCGGAAGGGATTTTCTCGCGGATGTAAAGTACCTGTTCCACCGTTTTGAGGAGTTCATTGTGGTTTTGCAATACAATCATCACGCCCGCTTTCTCACCGAATTCAACGCATTTTTTGAGGCTCTCCACGGCCCGATCCATCGTTTGCTTTTCGGTGTCACCCGCCGGGATGCCTTTACCCGCGAAGACCCGCAGTACGGGGGCGTCCATTTTGGCGGCGACTTCAACCCATTTCCTTACCAGTTCTACGTCTGCCGCGCGTTGGGCCAGGTCGGCGGTGGAGAAATCCGTGCGGACGCCCGTGCCGCTGATGTCCAGACCCAGGCGGAAAGCTTTCTTTTTTATTTCAAAAATGTAGTCGTCGGACGGCACTTCGGGGTAGTTGGGGAAGTAGTAGCCCGTCGGGTCCACGGCGGCGAAGCCCAGGTCGGAGCAGAAGGCGAAGACTTCTTCCAGCGTCATTTCGCCCTTGCGGAGTTGATCGTTGAAGGAGTAAAGGTTGCAGCTTAGCTTAATGGGGCCGTGGGTAACGGCTAATGCTTGCGGAAATATTCCATCGCTTCGGGAGGTCCAAGCGATGACGCCCAGCGGGGCGACTTTCAGGAAGTTTCGGCGGTCGAGGGACATAAAACGTTGGTAGAGTTATACTAAAATTTCACGTAAAGCCCCAGCCCCGCCGGGGTCGAAGACGGTAATCCTAATTCCAGGCTGACGGCGTTGGTAGGTGTAGCATACTTGTAGTTGTAGAGATTGACCGCCTTCCGCATGTTTCTGAAACAAGCCACCCGAAAGCCTATGGAAGACAGGAAGAATCCCCCGCCCAGCAGCAGGTAGTTGTTGGCCGCCCGAGCATTGCCGGGATCGAAGATCGAGGCTATCGCGTGGGCGAAACCAATACTCACTACCACCGTTCCGGCCCCCGCAGCGACGTACCAAGCCGTTCGGTAGTTCTTTTGGTTTTGATAAAAATTCGTGATTAAAGGATCTCTGGCGGCCTTAAAGTAAGGTGCAAGGCTAGAAGGCAGAATTTTCATTTCCTCCTTGATCTTGTAGGAATGTCCGCCCACAAAGAGAGCCGTCCCCGGAACGAGGAAATAGATCAGGATATAGGCAGGTTCAAACTTCATCGTAATCGCTGGCAGCGTATCGCCCGCCATCGGTAGCACGAAGAGTGTATCGGTGGGAGTTGCAGGTAGCGCTTGTCCAGGCGACTCAGGCACGAGTAGCAGCCAACTGAATGCCAGCAAAATAAGGAGCAAGAATCTTTTCATAGCCGATGGTCATTAAATCAGACTACCATTAAATCAGACTACCAAAGATAGCGTTTCAAAGCCAAAAAATACCAACCTTACAAATGAAAAAAAGAGTCCAGCGCGCGCCGGACTGCCTCGTAGTTTGGAAAGCTGAAGTTTATCACGAATGCCTGAGATCGACCTCCGCCCTCAATGGCCAATTTCAATAGCCTCTTCTGCGCTCGCGGGGGCTTAGATTACCTTGATTCGAGTATCACATGGGGCTTGCACTAACGAGACGATCGATACAAGGCTCCTTGGCCTCACAAACAGACATACCGACAGTAGCATTAGGCAGGGCTAGCTTGTCGACCCGCATAGTGCAGGAGCCATTGGGGTGTTACCGACGGCAATCCAAACCACATCGGTTCCGGGGGCGAAGCGAGTGTCGGCCGGGCCGGGGCTAGCGGCCAGACAAAGGGCGGGGGCGGCCAGAAGGGCCAGCATCATCAGAGTACGTAGCTTACGCTTAGTTGAATTGTGTTTTGGGTGAAAACAAACTACATGAAGGCTCAATTTAGGGCAAAAAACCAGCAAAGCAGCCTTTTTTGGCTATAACCTAATAAACGATGATAGAAAGACGGGAGACTCACTCGAGTTTCCCGCTTTTTAAAATTCGAGAACGACAATTCACGTCATCGTCAACAAAACACTGTACAGCTACTCCTGCCTCAACCCAAAAAGGGCGGTCGTTTCTGAGGATGAAAATCCTGGAAACGACCGCCCTTTTCCTGAAAACGCAGATAGCGTCCAAAATAGGCTTCGTGATGTCTTTATTGCTGTTCGCGCGTGGTCTCAAACAGAAACCAGGTGCGTCGCTCGGTTTCGTCTATGTAAACTTCCAACAAACTGGCGGTGGCAACATCTTTGGCGTCGTCGCATAGAGCGTGGGTTTCGCGCATATTTTTCGCCATTTTCTTGTTTTCGGTAATCAGCTCCTGGAGCATATCCCGCGGGGCTACGAAATCGTCATCGTTGTCCTTCACGGTCTGCAATTGGGCAATGTGTCCCACAGAACGAATCGTATCATAGCCCAATTTCCGCACCCGCTCGGCCAGAGGGTCGATGGTGGCCAGGATTTGGGCTGCCTGCTCGTCGAGCATCAGGTGATAGTCACGGAAATGCGTACCGGACATGTGCCAGTGAAAATTTTTGGTCTTTATGTAAAGCGCGAAAGCGTCGGCTACCAGGCCATTGACGGATTCTGCTACTTTCTTACGTCCTTTCTCTTGCAAATCAGAAGGGGTGTCGAGTTCAGCGACAGATTTTATAGCGTCCATGTTGGGTTTATACTTGAAAGTGATTTTTTGATTAAAAATGATTGAGTAAATAGGCGTAAAAACTGTGCCATTGTACTTTTATCATTCATATTCTATCCAACTCTTGGTCTCTATGCCCACCCTCTCCCTACAAAACGTCTCCGTCCGCAAATTTGACACTCCCGTACTCTTCGACCTCGACTGGCAAATAAATCCCGGCGAACACTGGGCCATCGTGGGCGGCAACGACGCGGGCAAGACCACGCTGCTGGAAACCATCGCCGGGCGTTGGGCTACGGCGGCGGGGAAAATGCAAAAGCAGGGAACCGTCGAGTTCGTGGCCAACGACTACACTTTCCACCGCATCGCTCGTGCGGCGGCGCAATACCATCAGCAGCGGTTCCAGGCCCACGAAGTGAGCATTGCGCCGACCGTGCGCGAGGTACTGACTGAGCAAATGAAGCCTGTCGGGACCATAGACTACAAATCGGTACAACTGGCGGACAGCCAGGTTGAGGAAAAAAGTTTACAGGAAATTACGGAGTTGCTACAACTCACCGCCTTGCTGGATCAGCCCTTCATTACGCTTTCCAACGGCGAGACCCGGCGGATGCTGCTGGCGCGGTCGCTGGTCAAAAAACCGGATATTTTGCTGCTGGATCATCCGTTTGTGGGCCTCGATGTACTTTCGCGTGAAATTTTGCGGAACGCTCTTGCAGAACTAGCCCGGCAAGGCACGGCGATTATCCTGGCTACTTCGCCAACCGAAATTCCTAACTGCATCACGCATATTATGGAATTGGAGCGTGGTAGAACCAAGGCAAAAACGCTATATGACAAGAATGCTATTGCGCATGAAAGCCCTGCGACGGGTACCCGGTCTGTCAAGATTCCGAAAATAGAGAGCGAACCCGCTTTCACCGGTTATAAGTACGCATTCGACCTGCGAAACACCAAAGTCGTGTACGACGGCAAGGCCGTACTGGACGACGTAAACTGGAAGGTGAAAAAGGGCGAGAAGTGGGCCTTGACCGGACCGAACGGCTCAGGAAAATCCACGCTGCTGAGCATCCTGACCGCCGACCACCCACAGCGCTTTGCTAACGACTACGACCTGTTCGACCAAAAACGCGGCGGCAAAGGCGCTTCAATTTGGGACATCAAGCAAAAAATTGGCCACGTGTCGCCGGAACTGCATTTGTACTTCCCCGTCGAGACGACGGTTTTCAAAGCCATCGCTTCGGGCTTCTTCGACGCGACGGGCGTTTATTTCAAGAAAATGGCGAAAAAACAAACTGAGAGAATCGAGCAGTTGGCCGAACTACTGGGCGTGGCCCACGCGATGCAACGACCGCTACAAAAATTATCGAAGGGCGAGCAGCGCCTGGTGTTGCTCGCGCGGGCCTTGGTGAAGAACCCGCCGCTCCTCATCCTGGACGAACCCTGTCAGGGCCTGGACATTGGCGCGGTGGAGTATTTCAAATCCGTGGTGAATGCCGTCTGTGGATCAGGAGAAAGAACGCTGATTTACGTGTCGCACTATCCGCACGAAATTCCTAATTGCGTAAACCGTTGCCTAAGACTGGAAAAAGGAAAAGTGGCGGAACTGAAATAAATGCCAAAAGGCCAGACTCGCGAGAATCCGGCCTTTTCCATTTAAAACAACAAATACTGAACGTCTCGACTGACAAAAAAGTTTTGGAAAATTTGGGATTTGAAAAATAGGTCTATTATTTTTCAGAAAAGTTGCTACAGCGCAAGTTTTTAGTCAAAAACAGGTGATTTATCCACAATTAGTACAAAATGGCCGCTCGACAGCAAACCATCTACGAAGTGATCGTCAAGCCTTTGGTAAAAGCCAACCCCTTCGGCTCGACCAAGGAAACGATCACGTATTTTTCGAATTTAAACAAAGCCGTGGACACGTTGCATACCGCGCTCGGCGCACAGGGCTGGCCAAGTTCGGTCAGCTATTCCAGCATCTACCGCCGTCTGAAAGACCACGGCTGGTTTACCCATATTTTCGTAGCGGAAGGAGTCCAATACTTCCAACTGCATATCACCGCGCGTATCCTCAACCCGCACCTAACGACGCTGGGGATTGAGGAAATGCCGGTTCCGAGGAGGAAAGGGGGATAACGTTGGAATGTTTGGTGACTTTGGGCAAGTGGGTTAAGGGGTGAATGACGGCCTTGCTCAGCTCGCGCTGCAGTTAGTCCAGGGTGTGCCCTCTCAAAAACTCAGCAAATACCCCGTCAAATCAGCCAATGCCTGCTCGTCCAGCCCTAGTGCGGTTGGCTCAGGCATGAGTGAGTTGGGGAGTTTTTCGCGGCTTTTAATTTGATCGGCCTTAATGGCGTGTTGTTTTCCGGCGGCGTCTTTAATCACGACCATCGGGCCGTCGCTCAGCAGGAAGCCGAAGTAGCTCTCGCCTTTCTTGGTCGTGATCGTGTAGGCTTCGTAGCCGAAGACGATGCTCGCCGAGGGATTTACGATGGCGTCTAGCAGCGTCAGCTTGTCGAATTTCTGGTGAATCATCGTCAGGTCGGGGCCGATGTCTGCGCCGCTTTCGCCGTGGCGGTGGCAGGAGGCGCAGTTGTTGGAGAAGACCTGTTGCCCCTGCTTCGGATTGGCTTTCATGCGGGCCACGAAATCCACTTTCAAAGCCTTGCCCGCACGGGAGAAAAACTGGCTGGCCAGCACCCGCACGTTTTGGTCAGGGTTTTTAAACAACTGCTCGCTCACCGCCTCGGCGACCTCGCCGGGCAGTTGTCCCTGCGATTTCAGGTCGATGAGCATATTGCCGCCGCTGGGGTCGTCGGCCATGAGGCGGGCAGCTTCGGTGCGCTGCTCGTCGGTTAGGGTTTTGTCCTTGACTTTGTTTTTCAAGTCCAGCATCCGTTTGTAAGCGGGCGTCAGGGCCTGAGCGGCGGCGGTTTCCCAGTCCATCAGGTCAGCCCAGTCGTTGGTCTGCCGGAAATTAATCCACCACAGGGCCATGGCCGATACGTCGGGCAGCGGCGACTTGGTCAAGCTCAGCATATTTTCCGCCGCTTTTTTGGTGTCGATAAAAGCGAGGGCAGTCAGGGCCTTGCGGCGTTCGGCGGCTTCAACCTGGGCAGAAGCGGCCCGCGCTTTCAGATCGTCGACGGCTTGGGCAGGATGCAGCCGCCAGGTCAGGGCCGCACGCTGCGGCGACCAGTGTTCTGGATTGGCTTTGAAAGTGTCTTTGACCAATTCATACACTTCATTCTCCTTGCCATCCGCCGCGGAGCCGATAGCTTCCAGCAGCCACGGGTCTTTGCCGTCGTAGGTTTTTATCAATTGCGCAACCGCCGCTTTTGCTTCATCGAAAGGCACATCTCGCAGAGCGATGCCTACTTCGCGTCTCACGGCGGCATCTGGATCTTTGGCCATTTTTAATAAAATACCATTGCCTGCCTCAGAGACTGACCGCAGAGCGCGGAAGGCCACCAGGCGATCATCGGCTTTGGGTGAATCCAGCAGTTTTTTTACTTCACTTTTCCCTTTATCGCCTAACTGCGCTATGAGCCAGATAGCCCGCGCCCGGTGGTAGGGATTTTCGGCGGACAATAGCTTTTTTACTTCTTCCAGCACGATCTCACCTTTTTTCTGCAAGGCATTGAATCCCAGCGCCCGCACGTTGACCGCTGGACTTTTCAGAGCATCGATCATCCCCACCGTGGTACTGAGATCCAGGTTGGGCTTGGTGAGTTTTTTGCCTTTGGGCGTGATGCGGTAGATGCGTCCGTAGCCCTTTTTGTCCTGCATGGCGTGGCCACCCACGATGGGATCGTACCAGTCGGCCACGTACAAGGCACCGTCCGGCCCCACCGCTACGTCCGACGGGCGGAACCACTTCCGCGTGTCGGTGTCGGTCTCGAACCACTCGTAGCGTTCGGAGGCTTGCGGGAAAGAACTGATGAGGTCTTGTCTTTTTAGGGAAAATCCGGCTCCCGTTTTCTCGGGCTGGTAAGCAAACACGACATTGCGGCCCGCCTCACAGCTCAACAGCGTTCCCCGGTATTTGTCGCCCAAAGCATCGCCTTCGTAGAAAACGATGCCCGTGGGTGAACCTGCGCCGCTATTGTCCCCGGCAGGCATTACGCCCGGATCTTCCTGGTGCCAGTGCGCCTCGAACATGGTCTGGCCGGGGCGGCGGTCGGCTTGCCAGAAGCGCGTTCCATCGTCGGCGAAGTACCCGGCGTTGCCGTTTTCGGGCAGGAACGACACGCGACAGGTAATCACCTGGTCGTCGTTGTCGTTCTGCCACATGTTGCCGTAGCTGTCGAGACACACCTCGTAGCTGTTGCGAAAATTATGGCCCAGCACTTTCAGCCCCGTGCCGTCGGGATTGATGCGTAGCGCTAGCCCGCCGACCCACACGCGGCCATCGTCCGACTTGCGGTTGCCGGTGTTACTGTTATTATAGGGCGTTCCGCCGTTGTAAAGCGTACCACTGTTGAGCGTCCAGCCGCTTTTGTCGGTTACGGTGTGCGGCCCGGCGTTGCCCGTGTTGAAGTACCAGCGGCCATCCGGCCCGGTCACGAGCGAGTGCAGCGAGTGGTCGTGGTCGAAACCGCCGAAGCCCGTCAGGAACACTTCGCGCTCGTCTGGCTTGTCGTCGCCGTCGGTGTCGGTGTAAATAATCAGGTTGGGGGCGCAGGAAACGATGACTTTGTTATCAATCACGGCAATGCCCAGCGGAGCGGTGAGCAGCGTGTCTTCCACATAGACTTTGGAGGTTTCGGCCTTGCCGTCGCCGTCGCGGTCTTCCAGAATCATCACGCGATCGCCCTTCTGCTCGTGCGAGAGCCGCTTTCCCGGCTCGGTCTTGAAGCTGCGGTAGTTGACGGCCTCCGTAACCCAGACCCGCCCGCGCGCGTCAATGTCCATGTTGGTGGGGTTGTAAAACATCGGAGCCTCGGCCCAGAGTGTGGCTTCCAAATCGTCGGGGACGTAGAGCCGAGAGTTCTCGTCCTCGGGCGTCCAAAGGCTGACCGCCGAAAGGGAAACGAGGAGCACGACGCCGAGAGCGAGCGTTGCGTAGCGGGTTGGGGAGGTCTTTTTCATTCTGCGTAGGGTAAATGATGAAATTGATGGGCCGTTTTAATGGGCTACACCCATCGCTAACGTCTTTCGCCCCTCCGGGGCGAGAGAGTTGGCCTTTATTCATTAGCAATCAACGGTCGATGCCTCCGGCATGAGTTTACCCTAAAAGACCTGGATTTTTTCTA
>JBBSKK010000071.1:0-9990 GCA_038256395.1 Cytophagales bacterium
GTGGACCCGCGCGGGTCATTACGCCGCAGCTTTACGCCTGGAAAGGGACGAAATGGGTCAAGCGCATTCACTTCATGGCCCAGGACAAACCGGGTTTCTGGGAAGGGCGCGGCTATTCCAACACAGCTTATCCTTGGCGGAATGATCGGTATGAATGATGAATGATGAATGGGTTTCCTTTCACAAACCAAATCATTTCAGCCCGAGGAAAACCCGCTGCTGGCATTCGTCCAACTGCATTTAATATCTAATTTCGTCTTCGCTGTCACAGTGAGTTAAGCGTGAGGTGAATCGCAATTTTACCACCTTATTTTTAATCATTACTAAACATTCTTCTGCATGAAAAACACCGTTTACCTAGTCCTTGCCCTCGTCGCCAGCTTTGCGCTGGGTTCGTTTGTCACGACCAAGGCTCCCGAAATCACCACCGGAATGGTACAACAGGCTTCGCAGATTTTCGGGCTGGACTTCACCGAAGCCGAGCGCGACTCCATGTTAGGCAATCTGGAAAGGGCGCGGGAAGGCTACGAGAAAGTGCGGGCCATCGCGCTCACGAACGATGTGGCCCCGGCCCTTTACTTTAACCCGCTGCCCGTGGGTTTCATGCTTGATTCGGTACAAAAGCCTTTCAAATACAGCACGTTGATGAAGGCATCTTTGCCCAAAAACAAGGACGATCTGGCTTTTTACAGCATTTCGGAACTGGCTTCGCTGCTGCGCTCGCGGCAGATTTCTTCTGTCGAGTTGACGGAGTTTTTTTTGGCAAGATTAAAAAAATACGATGCCACACTCCATTGCGTCATCTCCTTTACCGACGAACTGGCTTTGTCGCAGGCCCGCCAGGCCGATGCGGAAATCAAGGCCGGAAAGTACCGTGGTCTGCTACACGGCATTCCCTACGGAGCCAAGGATTTGTTGGCCCGCAAAGGCTATAAAACGACCTGGGGCGCGGGTCCTTACAAAGACCAAACGCTGGATTTGGATGCGACCGTAATCCAAAAACTGGAAGCCGCCGGGGCGGTGCTTTGCGCCAAACTGACGATGGGTGCGCTGGCGATGGGCGATGTGTGGTACGGCGAAAAAACCCGCAATCCCTGGGCAGTGGCGGAAGGTTCGAGCGGCTCTTCGGCGGGTTCGGCAGCCTCGGTGTCGGCGGGGTTGCTGCCTTTCGCTATTGGCACCGAAACGCTGGGCAGCATCGTGTCGCCCTCGACAGTCTGCGGCACCACGGGACTGCGCCCGACCTACGGCCGCGTCAGCCGCCACGGCGCGATGGCCCTGAGTTGGAGTATGGATAAAATCGGGCCGATCTGCCGCTCGGTGGAAGACTGCGCCCTGGTCTTCAACGCCATCTATGGCCCCGACGGCCCGGACCCGACGATTATCGACGCCCCCTTCAACTACGCGCCGATGAAATCGTTGAAAGGAATGCGGATTGGGTATTTGAAAAAAGCCTTTGAGTCGGATTATAATAACAAAAGCAACGACTCGCTCACGCTGGTCGAACTCAAAAAACTGGGCGCGGAACTCGTGCCAATGGAATTGCCAGAAAACTATCCGCTCAGCGCCATGACGTCCATTATTTCGGTGGAAGGCGCGGCGGCTTTCGACGACATGACCCGCTCCAACCGCGACGACTTGCTGGTGCGTCAAACCAAGAACGCCTGGCCCAATTCCTTCCGCGCGGCCCGCTTCGTGCCGGCGGTGGAGTATTTGCAGGTCAACCGCCTACGCACCAAACTCATTCAGGATGTGTACGAGGTTTTGAAAAAAGCCAATGTGGAAGTCTATGTTTCACCCTCCTACGGCGGCGGAAATCTTTCTACGACCAACCTCACAGGCCATCCCTGCGTGGTGCTGCCCAATGGGTTCAGCAGCCGGGGAACGCCGACGAGCATCACGTTCATGGGGCAATTGTTTCAGGAAGGCAAAGTGCTGGGAGTGGCGAAGGCTTACCAAGATGCGACGGACTTCCACCGGAAGCACCCTTCATTGTAGTGGCACTTCGACTACGCTCAGTGTGACAGGGGGGGGTCGAAAAGCAGTAGTTCACCAAGGGTTTTTTCTTCAATATCAATTCAGTTTTTGTAAAAAACTTAAACCCTCCTCCCATGAATAAGCGAACTTTTCTTAAACTTTCTTCCGCGCTTATGACCACTCCTTTTTTATCGCCTTTGGCTGGTTGTAGTACTGAAAGCAAGGCCGAAACCCTTAAAAATTGGGCGGGGACTTTGGAGTACGGCACGGGCCAACTCGATCAGGCCAAATCCGTGGAGCAGGCACAGGAGTTGGTCAAGAAGTACGATAAAGTGAAAGCCCTCGGTACCCGGCACTGCTTCAACAAAATTGCCGATACCGACGACCGCTTCGTGTCGCTGGTAGGTGCGCCGGAGGACATCGTCATCGCGCCCGATGGAAAGTCCGTCACGGTCAATTCCGGTATCAAGTACGGTGAATTGAGTCCGTTTCTCCACGAGAAGGGCTTTGCGCTGCATAACCTGGCTTCGCTGCCGCATATTTCGGTGGCGGGTGCCATTGCCACGGCTACGCATGGCTCGGGCGAAAAAAACGGCAACCTGGCCACGGCTGTTTCGGGGCTGGAAATGATTACGGCCAACGGCGATCTCGTTCAGCTTTCCCGCGAAAAAGATGGTGAAAAATTCAACGCCGCCGTGGTGCATCTGGGCGCGTTGGGCGTGCTGACCAAGGTCACGCTCGACCTGCAACCCACTTTTCTGATGACGCAGTATGTCTATGAAAATATGCCCCTCGCCCAACTGCAAGATCATTTCGACGAAATTCAGGCCAGCGGGTATAGCGTCAGTTTGTTTACCAACTGGCAAAGCCAGGACATCGCCGAAGTGTGGGTGAAGCAACGCGCCGACGCGCCGCAGATGAACCAAAAGGAATGGCTGGGCGCTACGCTCGCCACCAAAAATCTGCACCCGATTCCTGAACTTTCCGCCGAAAACTGCACAGCTCAAATGGGCGTTCCCGGCCCTTGGTACGAGCGGATGCCGCACTTCAAGATGGGATTCACTCCCAGCAGCGGCGACGAGTTGCAAGCCGAATACTTCGTACCGCGCCAAAATGCGGTGGACGCCATCATGGCCATCGCTCGCCTTGGCGACCAGGTGGGGCCGTACCTGCTCACTTCCGAAGTCCGCGCCATCGCAGCGGACGAACTTTGGATGAGTCCCTGCTACCAGCAGGATTGCATCACGATTCACTTCACCTGGAAACCCGACTGGGCGGGAGTCAGCAAACTCCTGCCGATTGTGGAGCGCGAACTGGCTCCCTACAACGCCCGCCCGCACTGGGGGAAGCTGTTTACGATAGCGCCGTCGGAATTGGAAAAGCACTATGCCAAACTGGCGGATTTTAGGAAGGTAGCGCAGGAGTACGATCCGCAGGGGAAGTTTCGGAATGTGTTTTTGGATAAGAACGTGTTTGGGTCGGCTTGAGATAAGGCTTCGCGACTCATTCCTGTTTTTCGTGGATTCACCTCGCTTTTTTCGGTGTTCGTCGGGATTACCACGAAAAAAAGAAGAGGGTCGATTAGATTTGGTACAGAAACCAAGACCATTCACCAGCCAAACTCCCCTAAATCATGGAAAACGAACGCAACGAACACCTCTGGAAAAAAGCCCAAAGCCGGGTGGCATTCAAACGACACGCTATTACTTATGTACTGGTTAACGCCGGATTCTGGATCATCTACTTTGTCATGCGCAGCCAGCCTTGGGGCGAACGCATCCATCCCTGGCCCATCTGGCCCATGCTGGGCTGGGGCATCGGCCTGGCATCTCATTACATCGGCGCATACGGTAGCGACAACGAGCAGAGCAAAGTAGAGGCTGAGTATAAAAAGCTCATGGGCGAGCAGTAGGCGGACGAGGACATTCTCCGAGTGGATTCTTCCGCTCGCTTATCTCTTGCTTTTTTGAACTAAATTCCGAAAAATCATGGAACCCAAAAACGAAAGTCTCTGGCGCGTCGCCAAGTTAAGAGCAAAATTCAAAAATAGCGCGATTACCTACCTCTTCGTCAACCTTGTTTTGGTGGCGATCTGGTATTTTACGTCGGGGCCGAGTAATTTCTTTTGGCCCGGTTTTCCCATTATTTTCTGGGGAATCGGTCTGGGTGCCGAGTACTACAATGCCTACATCGATAAAGGTGATGCCGTAGAAAAAGAATACGAAAAACTTTTGCGGGATCAGTCGCAGTGAACCACTCCTTTACACGGCTACCGGGGCCTTAATGGCGGGCCAGGGATCGTAATTTTCCAGCGTGAAGTCCTCATACCTAAAATCGAGGACTTTTTTTACGTCCGGGTTCAGCCGCATGGTGGGCAAGGGCAGAATAGCGCGGCCCAGTTGCTGCTCTACTTGCTGCAAGTGATTGAGATAGAGGTGCGTGTCGCCGCCCGTCCAGACGAAGTCGCCCAGTCCCAGCCCGCATTCCTGGGCCACCATCATCGTGAGCAGAGCGTAGCTGGCAATATTAAAGGGCACGCCCAGAAATACATCGGCGCTGCGCTGGTAGAGTTGGCAGGACAATTTACCACCGGCCACGTAAAATTGAAACAACGCGTGACAAGGCTGCAAGGCCATTTGCGGCAAATCCGCCGGATTCCAGGCCGAGACGATAATGCGCCGCGAGTCGGGATTCGTTTTCAACTGATTCAGAACCTGTTGCAACTGGTCGATTTTGCTACCATCAGGCGCAGTCCAACTCCGCCATTGCTGGCCATAGACTGGGCCGAGGTCACCATTCTCATCAGCCCACTCGTCCCATATTCTAACCTTGTTTTCTTTCAGGTAGCCAATATTGGTGTCGCCTTGCAGAAACCACAGCAATTCGTGGATAATGGACTTAGTGTGGACTTTCTTGGTCGTCACCAGCGGAAATCCCGCCGCCAGGTCAAACCGCATCTGGTGGCCGAATACGCTGATCGTACCCGTCCCCGTGCGGTCGGCTTTGCGGGTTCCGTGGTCGAGAATGTGTTGGAGAAGGTCGTGGTATGGCTGCAATTTGTTGAAGGGTTGAAGGGTTGAAGGGTTTAGTCGCAGAATTGTTTAAATAACTCATAACGAGATAGTTGAACACTATAACTTTTCAACAATTAAACAATAACTCTTTTGCTCAGGACTCAATCGAGACGCTATGCGTAATTTTCGCGCTTCCTTCGAATTGGGCGGTGGCGGAGCAGTATTTTTCCATGGAAAGCTGGATAGCGCGATGTACTTTGTCGGAGTCGAGGTCTTTGCCTTTCAGTATAAAGTGCAGATTAATAGTCCGGTAGGGCTTTCGCTGGGTGCCTTCTTCCTTTTCGCGATCGCCGTCGGCCACGATGCGGAAGTCCGTGACTTCTTGCCTTTGTTTCTTCAAAATCAGGATAATGTCGATGGCGCTGCAACTGGCCAAACCCATCAGCAGGAGTTCCATGGGGCGAACGCCCGCATTATGTCCGCCGATTTCAGTTGAACCGTCCACATGGATCGTCACGTCCGACGACCCGCTGCCCGCAAAATGAAACGCGTCGTCCACGCGCACCAACTCAATTTTCATAGCTTAAAATTTTCGCTTACCTTGTGAATTGCAAAGGAACGAAGAAAGGCACAAAGGGGCAAAGTTCCAAAGGCACAAAGCGGTTCGTCGCTACGACACAAAGGGAATCGACCTGCTAAGTGTAAAGGTTCCTTAGCTAACCATCTAAACGCCTAAACAGCTAAACAAATCAACGCATCAACAAATCAACAACAAATTGCAAACTACCCTTCCCGACCTCCGACTAGCGGTATTGATCGACGCTGACAATGTTCCTTCGGCCAATATCAAAGCCATGCTGGAAGAAATCGCCAAATACGGCACGCCCACCTTTAAGCGCATTTATGGCGACTGGACCAACCCCCGCGTCACGAGCTGGAAGGCGGTGCTGCTTGACAACGCCATCACACCGATTCAGCAATACAGCTACACGCAGGGCAAGAACGCCACCGACTCGGCGATGATTATCGACGCCATGGACATCCTCTATACCGGGCGCGTGGACGGGTATTGCCTGGTTTCCAGCGACAGCGACTTTACCCGATTGGCAATTCGGCTGCGTGAGGCCGGTATGAAGGTCTTTGGGATGGGGGAAAAAAAGACGCCCTCGGCTTTCACCTCCGCTTGCGACCGCTTTATTTACATCGAAATTTTAAATAATAAAGAAGAGAAAAAGCCTGCCAGTAAAGTTCGTAAGACGCCCACCAAGAAAATTCCCGATGAAAAAATCGACCCAAAATTACTGGCCTTGCTCACCGATAGCGTGGACGACTTGGCCGATGAGGACGGCTGGACTTTTTTGGGTGAGTTGGGAAATCTGTTGATTAAAAAACAGCCCAGCTTCGACTCCCGTAATTACGGATTTGATAAATTGCTGCCGCTCATCAAGAGTTTCAGGCAGTTCGAGGTGGACGAACGGCCCACGGCAAACGGGAAGATTCGCCATGTATTTGTCAGAAACAAGTAGTTAATGATGAATGAAGAATGATGAATGATGAGATATTTCGACCTACCGTCCCTTTGATTCCGCTTATGTATTCGATTCGCCTGTTTTGTCTGTCATGTTTAGTTGCTTTTGCCTCCGTGTCGGGTTTTGCCCAATCAGCTTCGTCGGTTCCGAAGGTAAGTTTGGTTTCGGAAGAATATGTTTTCGAGAATCCGCCCTTCCCGTCTTGTCATGCTTCCACGATTGTGGAGGTGGCGCCGGGGCATTTACTGGCGGCCTGGTTTGGGGGGACGGATGAAGGGAATAATGATGTGGGCATCTGGCTTTCCCAAAAAGAGGGTGGCCACTGGAGTGCGCCCGCTTTGATGGCCGAGGGAATTATCGATACCAATACCCGCCACCCCTGCTGGAATCCGGTTTTATTCAAAGCGCGGGAGGGAAAGTTGTTTTTGTTCTACAAAGTCGGCCCGTCGCCCCGTGAGTGGTGGGGCATGGTGCGCACCTCCGCCGACAACGGTAAGTCGTGGAGCCAGTCCGAACGGCTTCCCGACGGAATTCTTGGCCCGATAAAAAACAAACCCATCCAGTTGGCCGATGGCACGATCTTGTCTCCTTCCAGTACCGAAACCAAAACAAGCTGGAAGGCGCACATCGAGCGTTCTCACGATTTGGGCAAAACATGGAAGAAGGTTCCCGTCGATCATCAGACTGATTTGGACGTGATTCAGGGAAGTATCCTGACCTATCCCAACCAAAAAACTCAGATGCTCTGCCGCAGCAAGCAGGATCGAATCGCCGAGGTGTGGTCAGCGGACGGTGGCAAAACCTGGGGCAAGTTCTCGCTGACCGATTTGCCGAACCCCAGCTCGGGAACCGACGCCGTCACCCTGAGAAACGGCTGGCAAATGTTGGTTCACAATCCGCTCACGCGGGGCAAGCAATGGGATAATGGGCGGCAGAAGCTAGTGGTTTCTATTTCGAAAGATGGCGAAAAATGGCACGAGGTGTACGTATTGGAAGACCATCCCAAAGGCGAATTTAGTTACCCGGCCATTGTGCAGTCCACCGACGGGAAGGCCCACATCACCTACACCTGGGATCGCCGCAACATCCGGCACGTGGTGCTGGATATGGGCAAATGACAAAGTGAAAACTTTCGAGGGTCGTCGGTGGTTTTATGAAAAATACTGACACCCCATGAAATTTTCGCTTCCTGCGCTGTTGATTTCGGTATTTGTCTTGTTTTTTTGTAAAAACAAATCCGAAGATGCCCTCGCCACTTCCTTCAGAACCACGTCGGTCGAAGGGACGTACGAGGGTTATCGTTCCCAGCAGCAAGGCCAGCAAGAGGTCACCGACTCGACTAAAATCACGCTGCAAGTCACCCGGCTCGCCGCCGATCACGTTCAAATTTTGCAGACCTTACCCAACGAATTCAAGTACATCGTCACAATGAAAGACAACCATTTCACCTACGACCGGGGCATTGTCGAAGCCGCCTGCGGTGCCGCTCGCATTAAGGGAGAAGGAAATTTTCAGAGCAACGCCCTATACTTGATCGAAACCCTGGAATGCACCAAAAACACCAAAGTACCCGATAGCTTCATCCGGCTGAGAGCGACGAAGAAGTAAGGAGTTCAAAGTTCCTCGAAAGAACCCTTCCCCTGAATGCCTACTCGTAAACTCATAAACTCCCTTCCCATGTGGACCGAAAAAGATAACAAACTTTGCCGCAGCTTCAAATTCAACGATTTCAGAAGCGCCTTTTTTTTCATGACGCAGGTCGCCGAAGTGGCCGAAGCGCAGAATCACCATCCTTGGTGGTCCAATATGTACGACGAAGTCGATTTCAAGCTCTCGACCCACGACGCCGGCAACATCGTGACCGAAAAAGATCGGAAACTGGCCGATGCCATCGACCTGCTTTGGGAAAATAAGGCGGATTAGATGAAGCTATATCTCGTGCCGACACCCATCGGCAACCTGGAAGACATCACCTTGCGGGCCATCAACGTCCTGAAAAGCGTGGACGTGGTACTGGCGGAAGACACCCGCACCTCGGGGCATTTGCTAAAGCACCTGGGCATCGGCAAGCCCATGCAGAGCTACCACATTCATAACGAACACCAAACCATTGCGCGACTCACCGAGCGGCTGCTGAAAGGCGAAACGATGGCCCTCGTTTCCGACGCCGGCACGCCCGGCATTTCCGATCCCGGCTTTCTGCTGGTGCGGGAATGCGTGAAGTTGGGCATTGCGGTGGAATGTCTGCCCGGCCCAACAGCCTTTGTGCCGGCTTTGGTCAATTCGGGTCTGCCCGCCGACCGCTTCACGTTCGAGGGCTTTTTGCCCCACAAAAAAGGCCGCCAAACCCGCCTGAAAGAACTCGCCGAAGAAACCCGTACCATGATTTTCTACGAATCGCCGCACCGGCTGCTCAAAAGTCTGGGGCAACTGGCCGAGTACTTCGGCGACGACCGCCCGGCCAGCGTTTCCCGGGAGTTGACCAAAATCTACGAAGAAAACGTCCGGGGAACTTTACGGGAAATAATCACATACTTTGCCGAAAAAACCGTTAGAGGGGAAATTGTGATCGTGATAAGTGGGAAAAAAGAGTGAGTGAGAATTATGAGTTATGAATTATGAATTATGAGTTGCTGCGCTCCGTTTGGGATATTTTAAAGTCCCATACTCAGGGCAAATTTAGCCTACCGATTTTACTCTTTTTTCTTGCCTCATTTTCTTTGAAGGCGCAGTCGCAGCTTAGTCCGCAGGCTAAGGTGAGTCTGATTACCGTGGGGCCGGGGGATGAGTTATATTCCAGTTTTGGTCATAGTGCCCTGTGGGTGTACGACCCCGTGTTTCAGCTCGACCGCGCGTACAGCTATGGTACGTTCAGCTTTCAGGAAGGTAATTTTTATGTAAAATTCCTGCGGGGAACGCTGCCCTACACCATTTCCGTCAATCCGCTGATGCCGCAGTTTTATTACTGGCAACAGGAAAACCGCTCCGTCAAGGAGCAGGAACTGAATCTTTCTCAGGTCGAAAAGCAGCGGCTGTACGAGTATTTGGAAACCAACCTTTTGCCCCAAAACCGGGAGTACCAGTACAAATTTTTCTACGACAACTGCTCCACTCGACTGGCCGACGCCCTTAAAGCCGCCACGGGTGACCGCCTGATTTTTCCGGGCTACGTCCACGACACGCAGAGTTTCCGGCAGTGGATCGACCGCTACGCCTACGTCCAAAAACCTTGGTCCGACTTCGGCATGGATTTGGCCATCGGTACGCCCGCGGACGAGGTCGCCACGCCCGAACAAGCCACCTTTCTGCCCGACAACCTCAGCGTGGCGTTTGCCGATGCGCAAATCAAGACTGACAGTACCGAAGTGCCACTAGTCGCGGAAACACGCGAACTTTATACCGCCACGCCAGAAATAGAACACGGCTGGCTGACCCCAAAAGTTTTCTTCTGGGCGCTCGCCATTTTAGTA
>JBBSKK010000072.1:0-9859 GCA_038256395.1 Cytophagales bacterium
AGCATCACGGTCTTCAACCGCAGCTACTACGAGGAAGTGCTGGTCGTGAAGGTGCATCCCGAAATCGTGACCAACGTGCAGCGCCTACCGCACGAACTCACGGAGAATATGTACAACTTCTGGGAGCAGCGCTACCAGGACATCGAGAATTTCGAGAGCTACCTGTATCACAACGGCATTCGGGTCGTGAAGTTTTTCCTGAACGTCTCCAAAAAAGAGCAGGCCGAGCGCCTCATCGCCCGCATCGACGATCCGGACAAGAACTGGAAATTTGAGGAAGGCGATGTGAAGGAGCGCGAATTCTGGGACGATTACCAGCAAGCTTACGAAGAAGCCATCAATGCCACCGCCACCGAGACCGCCCCCTGGTACGTCATTCCGGCGGATGACAAGAAGAATATGCGCCTTATCGTCGGCCAAATCATCGCCGAGGAGTTAAAAAAGATGGACATGAAGTACCCCGAATCCGACGAGAAACGCCACGAGGAGCTTCAAAGGTTTGTCGAGATTATCAAGGAGCAAAACGGGGATTAAAGCGGAATGTTGCCATGCTTCTTCTTCGGCAACACATCCACCTTGTTTTCCAGCATGGCGAAGGCGCGGATGAGTTTTTCGCGGGTTTGGGCGGGGTAGATCACCTCGTCCACGTAGCCGCGCTGGGCGGCGCGGTAGGGATTGGCGAATTTGCGGGTGTATTCGTCCACTTTCTCCTGCAACTTCGCCGCCGGGTCGTCGGCTTCGGCGATTTCTTTTTTGAAAATGATCGCCGCCGCGCCGCTGGCCCCCATGACCGCGATTTCGGCGGTGGGCCAGGCGTAGTTCATATCGGCCCCGATGTGCTTGGAATTCATCACGTCGTAGGCCCCGCCGTAGGCTTTGCGGGTGATGACCGTGATACGCGGGACGGTGGCCTCGCAAAAGGCGTAGAGTAGTTTGGCCCCGTTGGTGATGATGGCGTTCCATTCCTGGTCGGTGCCGGGCAGGAAGCCGGGGACATCCTCCAGTACCAGCAGCGGGATGTTGAAGCTATCGCAGAAACGCACGAAGCGAGCCGCTTTCTGGCTCGCGTTGATGTCCAGTACGCCAGCCAAAACGGCGGGCTGATTGGCCACGATGCCGATGCTTCGTCCCGCCAGTCTGGCAAAACCAACGACGATATTCTCGGCAAAAAACTTGTGGACTTCGAAGAAGCTTTTCTCGTCGGCCAGTTCCTCGATGACTTCCCGGATGTCGTAGGGTTGGTTAGGGTTTTCGGGAATGATGCTATCCAGGACGGGACGAGCTTCGTTACTCGTTTCGTAAGGCAAACGCGGCACCTCGTCCTCGCAGTTTTGGGGAATATAGCTGAGTAGTTTTTTCAAATACTCGATGCATTGCACTTCGTTGGCCGCCACGAAGTGCGTCACCCCCGATTTGGTGGCGTGGGTCATGGCCCCACCGAGTTCCTCGGAGGTGACCTCCTCGTGGGTGACGGTTTTGACCACGTTCGGCCCCGTCACGAACATATAGCTGGTATTTTCGACCATCATAATAAAGTCGGTGATGGCCGGGGAATATACTGCCCCGCCCGCACAAGGCCCCATTACGGCGGAAATCTGCGGGATGACGCCCGACGCCAGGGTGTTTTTATAAAAAATATCGGCGTAGCCCGCCAACGACACCACGCCCTCTTGAATCCTGGCCCCGCCCGAGTCGTTCAACCCGACGACAGGGGCACCGTTTTTCAGGGCCATGTCCATGATTTTAATGATTTTCTCGGCGTGAGTTTCGGAAAGCGAACCGCCGAAAACGGTAAAGTCCTGCGCAAAAACGTAGGTCAGCCGCCCGGCCACGGTGCCGTAACCCGTCACCACGCCATCGCCGAGGTAATGCTCCTTGTCCAGGCCAAAGTCTTTGGCACGGTGCGTGACAAATTTTCCGATTTCCTCGAACGAACCCTCGTCCATCAGCAGTTCGACGCGTTCGCGGGCGGTGAGTTTTCCCTTTTTGTGCTGGGCGTCGATTCGCTTTTCGCCACCGCCCAGCAGGGCTTCGGCGTTTTTTTTGTCTAAAATATCGGTTCCTTTCGTCGTCGCGCTCTGCGTTTTCATATTCTTGTTTTCAGTCGTACTTTTACCCAAACCATTTTTAGAGGTACTATCACGGGCAATTTACAGAAACGATATAGGATTGCAAGTACTAGACTGAGCAAGCACCAGCGGGGCCAGGCAGTACTCTGGCTTTTGTGGACGATTCTTGGTACGACTTGCTACGCCCAACCCACGGGTGGACGCGCGGGGCTGACGTTTCTCCAACTGCCTGCCAACGCTCGACTAGCCGCGCTGGGTTCGCGACATTTTACACTGCCCGCTGCGGAAGCCACGCTTTTTATCCAAAATCCTGCCCTGCTGGATAGTACAAAGACCAAAAATCTCGCGCTGTCGGTCATGCCTTACCTGGCCGATACTCGGCTGGTGAATATGGCCTACGCGCAATCTTTCAAGAAAATGAAAGGCACGTGGGGCGGCGGGGTTCAGTACCTGAATTACGGCACGCTTACGCAAACCGACGACCTGGGCAACGCCATCGGCGAGTTTCGGGCGGCGGACTACGCGCTGTCGGTGGGCTATGGCAACACCATTCAGAACATCACTATCGGCGGCTCGTTGAAGATGGTTGGCTCGTCGCTGGAAAGCTACCGCCTGTGGGGGCTGGCGCTGGATTGGGGGGCGGTGTTCAAGCACCCGAAGCGCGATTTGACCGCCGGGTTTGTGATCAAAAACCTGGGGTTTCTGCGGCAGAACTACGTCGGAGGCGACGCCCCTCCCCTCCCCTTCGACGTCCGCATCGGCCTGACTTTCAAACCGGAGTATATGCCGCTTCGTTTCTCACTGACGGCCCATCATCTTAATGCCTTTGACCAGGTTTACAACGATCCGGCCTTGTTTTTTGACTTTGATAACAACGGCAACCGAGTACCGAGAAAAATCGCCATCCCCGAAAAGCTGCTGCGGCACCTGACAGCGGGAATGGAAATTTTGCTTCATCCCAAGTTTCGGTTAATGCTGGGGTACGACCATCTCCTTAGGCAGGAATTGCGTCTGAGGGAAGCGGGTGGTTTGTCAGGGATTTCGTTTGGGGCCTTGCTGAAAGTGAGGCGGTTTGAATTTAGCTACGGGCGTTCGCAGATGGTGTCGGGGTTGGGGGTAAACACCTTTGGAGTGGACGTGAGTCTGCAAAAATGACGGAGTTTTGGGATGGGTATGGTTGTTTTGTTATCACCTCATCGTAACGACGAACCGCCCCTGCCCCTTCTCCTCAGAGGAGAAGGGGTGTTTGCATGGAAACAATTGCTGGTTTTTTGAGTAGGTATTACGAAAAGATGAAATCTTGTAAGCCTATCCCGCAAATTTTACAATTATAAAAAAGGCCGAAAGCCATTTGCCGATAGCCGATAGCCCAAAAATGACTGAACACTTAGAGAAACTTACCCCTCGGCAGATTGTGGCCGAACTGGATCAATACATCATCGGCCAGCATGACGCCAAGCGTAATGTGGCCATTGCCCTGCGTAACCGCTGGCGGCGGATGAACAGCCCCGAGGATATGCAAAATGAAATTATCCCCAACAACATATTGATGATCGGCGCGACGGGCGTCGGTAAGACGGAGATTGCCCGGCGGCTGGCCAAGATCGCAGATGCGCCCTTCGTGAAAGTCGAGGCTTCCAAATTTACCGAGGTGGGCTACGTGGGCCGCGATGTCGAGAGCATGGTGCGCGATCTGGTGGAGCAGGCCGTCGGGATGGTGAAGACGCAGAAGAAGGAGGAAGTGAAAATTCGGGCTGAGCAAATGGTCGAAGATTTGATTCTGGACATTCTGATTCCGCCGATGCACGCCAATAATTCGATGGGCGTCGAAGTCGAGAACAATAGCTCGGACACCATGCCCGACTCTGACCAGGAACTGAATCAGCGTACCCGTGAGCGTTTTCGGGAGAAAATCCGCAATGGAGAACTGGACGATCGTAAAATCGAAATCGAAGTGCAGCAGAGCGGCGGCCCGAACGTGGGCATGATTGGCGGCGCGATCGACGACGTGTCGATGATGAACATCCAGGAAATGATCGGCAACATGATGCCAAGCCGGGGCAAAAAGCGCAAAGTCACCGTGGCCGAGGCCAAGGTACTGCTGCTGGAAGAGGAAGCCTCCAAGCTCATCGACATGGACGAGGTCAAGACCGAAGCCATTCAGAAAGCGGAGAATCTCGGCATTATTTTCATCGACGAAATCGACAAAGTCGCCACCAACCGTTCGAGTGGCGGCGGCGGCGGTCCTGACGTAAGCCGTGAGGGCGTACAGCGCGACCTGCTACCCATCGTGGAAGGCAGTTCGGTCAACACCAAGCACGGCATCGTCAACACCGACCACATTTTGTTCATCGCCGCCGGGGCGTTCCACGTAGCCAAGCCTTCGGATCTTATTCCCGAATTGCAGGGACGCTTTCCGATTCGGGTGGAGTTGCAAAGCCTGACGCAGGACGATTTTTACAAAATCCTGAAAATCCCTAAAAACGCCCTGACCAAGCAGTACATAGCCATGATGGAAACGGAGGGGGTGGAATTGGAATTTGAAGACGACGCCATTCTCGAAATCGCCAAGATCGCCTTCGACGTAAACAGCGAGGTAGAAAACATCGGGGCCCGCCGTCTGCAAACCGTCATGAGTTCTCTGCTCAACGACTTTATGTTCGACATCCCCGACGTCATCGGCCCCAATTCCCTGGTGACCGTCACGAAGGATTTGGTCGAAGAAAAACTCTCCAAACTGGTGCAGAATAGGGATCTGAGTCAGTTTATTCTTTAACGATAATAAAGCCACTCCAACGCCTTCGGAAACTCCTCGCCCCAGCGGGCTTCGTTGTGTTTGCCGAAGGGGTCGATTTCGAGGTTGAGGTGGACACGGTCGTAGCCGTAGCCTTGTTGTTCCAGCGTTTCGTAAAGCGATTCCAGGTTCTTGACCGTATTGGCCCCTTCGCGCTTGCCACCGTAGAGGTACATGCGGCTTTCGAAGGGTTCGAAGAAATGCACGGCGTCGAAGTAAATGCGCGGCGACAGCCAGAGCGAGGGCGAAAAAATCATCAACTTACCAAACACCAGCGGGTGCATGAGTCCGGCGTAGGCCGCCAGCAGGCCACCCAGTGAACTGCCGCCGATGCCGGTGTTGAGGCGGTCGGGCAGGGTGCGGTACCTGGCGTCGATTTCCGGTTTTAGTGTACTGGTGATGAATTTCAGAAATTCCCGGCCCTTTCCCTTGCCGTGGCGCTTGGTGTCGTAGGGCGAAAACTCCCGGATTCGCTCCTTGTCGCCGTGGTCGATGGCGATGATGATGACATCGCCGCGGTTGCGGGCCGACAGCACCGCCAGTTTGCGGTCGATGCTCCAGTTACCAAAGGACGAACCCTCCCCAAAGAGATTCTGGGCATCGGTGAGATAGAGCGTCGGGTAATGGCGGTCGGGCTGCTCGTAGTAGTTATGCGGCAGTAATACCTGAATGCGGCGGTTGGTGGCGAGTTGCGGGATGTCGTAAGAATCAGAGAGCAGTTCGGCTATCGGCATCAAATCGTCGTTCAGCGAAACGCCTTCCTCGCGCCAGTGCGGCACAAAATCCTGCACTGATTTGACCTTGTCAGGTCTAACCAAACGGTTTTGGGGTGCGCTACCCTCGCTGTCGAGTTCGACGTGATCCCAGCCGCCTTTGGTGTATTTATATTCCACGTTTTCCGGCAAATCGACATCGGCGGGAAAGGCGTATTCGTAGCAGCCGGGAGCCACCTGCTCCATCCTAAAACGTTCGATGCTGCCGATCCAGTCGCAAAAATTACCCGACACGTAGATCGGGCGGTTGTCGATGACGGAGGTAGTTAATTGTAGTTTTAAGGTCTTAGTGGGTGCGTGTATAACTGCATTCATGCTTCAAGTTTTTGGCCAGATAACCTCAATATTAGTTATTTTAAATAAAATAGAAAAGTCAAATCGTGAGCTTACGTGTCAAATCGACAAATTGAAAGGCATACTTGTGGCGCTCGTCGGCGAGATGTTTGCTTTGAGACACCGTCGTCCAATCATTTTTATTGGGAATTTGAAAAAAGGTATCACCCTTAATTTCAGCCTGTACCCGCGTCAGGTAAATTTTATCCACTAGATTTTTTGCCAGGGCTTCCCGATAGACTTCGCCGCCGCCGATGACAAAGGTTTCCTCCGATCCCAGTTGCCGGGCCGTGTCAATGGCTTTTTCCAAAGAATCGACTACTAAAACCCCTTCGGCTTGGTAGCCGGAAGTGCGGGTGATAACAATGGAAGTGCGGCCCGGCAGCGGCTTGCCGATGGACTCGTAGGTCTTGCGACCCATGATAATCCGGTGGCCGAGCGTCAGTTGCTTGAAGCGCTTCAGGTCATCCGGCAGTCGCCAGAGGAGTTGGTTGCCTTTGCCGATAACGCCGTTTTCGGCGGCGGCAACGATGAGGGAAATTTCCATTCTCTTTAACCCGAATTCCAGGCCTTAAAAGGCCCGGCAATTGATTTTTTGCTGGATAGCACTTTGCGGCTTAGTGGCTTCTTAAACTTTGAAGCCACGGAGTAGTTCGTCGATTTTCATGCGCCGTTTTCCTTCCAACTGCAATTCATGCACCGCAATCCAGGCATCGGCGGCACAGAAATGGAAAAATGTTTTCTGATCGGTGCGGTAGGTGCCAGGGTCGGTCGAATCGTTGGGCGATCTTTTGTCAACCACTGAAACCGAAAATAGTTTGCAATTCAGTTCGTTCAGCGTCGTCCAGGCCGCCGGGTAGGGCGACAAGCCGCGCACGAAGTCCCGGATAGTGGCGGCGGGGTTGTTCCAGTCGATTTCACAGTTTTCGCGGAACAGTTTGGGAGCCTCTTTTCCCTCTTGCATGGGCGACTGCGGCGTCTGCGGGTAGTTGCCCGCCGCGATGGCCCCCACCGTGCGCAGCACGAGGGCCGCGCCTTTTTCCATCAATCTTTCGTACAGCGAACCCGCTGTGTCATCGGACGTAATGGGTTCTTTTTCCTGAAAAATTATTTTTCCGGTGTCGATTTCTTTTTCAATAAAAAAAGTCGTCAGCCCCGTTTCGGTTTCGCCGTTCATGATGGCCCAGTTGATGGGAGCCGCGCCCCGGTAGTCGGGCAGCAGCGAGGCGTGGAGGTTAAAAGTACCCAGGCGCGGCATGGCCCACACCACCTCTGGCAGCATCCTGAACGCCACCACCACCTGCAAGTCGGCCTCGAAGAACCGCAGCGTTTCCAGAAACTCAGGATTCTTCAGCTTCTCCGGTTGCAGCACCGGAATATCGTGGGCCACCGCGTACTGCTTCACGGGCGACTCATTCAATTTTTGGCCCCGGCCCGCCGGACGGTCGGGGGCCGTAATGGCGGCCACGACCTCGAAGCCGTTTTCGACCAGGCTTTGCAGACTGGGAACCGCGAATTCGGGCGTTCCCATGAAAATGATTTTTAACGGTTCAGGCATCAATAAGATATTTTCTGAAAAATTTTATAATAATCACTCCTTCCGCATTCGCTGGGCGATTGAGCTTACAATCAAAAGCTGCGAGGCGTGGTAAAGCAAAATGGGCAGCAGCAGAATTCCTGCGCTGGGGAGTCCCGCAAAAAGTACCTTTGACATCACAGCGCCCTGCACGAGCGACTTTTTGGAACCGCAGAAAAGAGCCGTAATGCGGTCTTCCCGGTTGAAATTCAAAATTTTGGAAAGGAACGAAATGATGCCGTACACCAAAAAAAACAGCGCGACCATCCCCAGCCAAAGCAAAAGCAGTTCCCGCCATCCCAGCAGCGAAAACACCCCGCTATCGAACGATTCACAAAAGCTGCTGTACACGATGAGCAGAATAATACTTTTGTCGAAATTGCCTAATTCTTTGCGGTACTTCTCGGCAAATTTACCCCAAAATCGGTGCATGAGCATTCCCGCCACGACGGGCAGCAAAACTTGGACGATCAGTTTTAGAATTACTGCTTCCATATCGAAATGCGAGGAAGCGGTATTCATCAGGAGTCCCATCCACAACGGCGTGATGAACACGCCCAGTAGGCTGGAAAGGCTGGCGTTGAAAATAGCGGCGGGAATGTTGCCCCCGGCAAGCGACACCATCACCACCGCCGACGACACCGTACCCGGCAAAGCAGCCAGAAAGAAAATGCCCAGCCAAAGCATTTGTAAATCTGAACCTCGAAATAAAGGTTTGATGGCTAAAATTAGTAGAGGAAAAAGCAAAAAGGTACTGACGTGGACCAGTAAATGCAGGCGAGGATTACCAAGACCGACTCGCAACTGGCTCAAATTGAGCTTTAAGCCATAAAAGAAAAAAATGACCGACACGCCGTAGCCCGCCACTTTTCCCAAGGGTACGGGGGCAGCCGTAGTACCCGGATAAGGCCAAAGCCACGCCAGAAAAACCACTCCAATCAGCGCCAGGATGAAGCCGTCGAGTCCTACCCGTTGGAAAACTGGCCCGAAGGTTTTTGGAGGAATTGGCGAAGGCTGGGACACGCTAGTGGGCTGGTGTTGGAGTAAGCAAAGCAAGCAAAATTATCCCCGGAAAAGAAATTCTCTCCCACCCAAACGCGCAAATTTGCCTTAATTTGCCCTCCCAAATTCCAGGACAACGGCTGCTGCTTTTCTTCGTGGCGCTGGTCTGCGTCATTTATCCGCTCTTCTACACGATGGGCTACGACAAGATCATCTGGGTGGAGCCTTTTCCGATGCGAGTAGCCACGCTCGTCGACCGAGTCATGGGCTGGGGCTTATTCGACGACCCGCTCCATTTAGAATGATCCTCTAAAATCGCTAAATTTGCCATCTTTTTTTAGTTCGGTGTTCAGGATTCAAAGTTTGGAGCAAAAACCAATGCAAGTACCTTCAACGCTGAATGAAGAACCGCCAAGCGGCCTTATCAGAAAAACGAACAATAATGAAATACCAGGAATACAAAAACCTTAGCTACCCGCAAATCGCCGACGAAGTCCTCGACTTCTGGAAGGCGAATAAAATCTTCGAGGCGTCGGTCGATGTCCGCGAGGGGCAGCCGTCCTTTACTTTTTACGAAGGGCCTCCTTCGGCCAATGGCGCGCCGGGCATTCACCACGTGATGGCGCGGGCGATCAAGGATATTTTTTGTCGCTACAAAACCCTGAAAGGCTTTCAGGTGAAGCGCAAGGGCGGCTGGGACACGCACGGCCTGCCCATCGAGTTGCAGGTCGAGAAAGAACTGGGCATTACCAAGGAAGACATCGGCACCAAGATCAGCATCGAGGACTACAACGCCAAATGTCGCGAAACGGTGATGCGCTTCACCAGTCAGTGGAACGACCTGACTGAGAAAATGGGCTACTGGGTGGACCTGGACGATCCTTACGTCACCTACGAGAATAACTACATCGAGAGCCTTTGGAATTTACTCAAAAAACTCTACGACAAGGGTTTGCTTTACAAAGGCTATACCATCCAGCCGTATTCACCGGCGGCGGGAACGGGCCTATCGTCGCACGAATTGAATATGCCCGGCACCTACAAAAACCTGAAAGACACGACCATCGTGGCCATGTTTAAGGTCAAAGCCGCCGAGTCGCATTCGGTTTTCAAGAATTTTGGTAAAGAAGACATCCGTATTCTAGCCTGGACGACTACGCCCTGGACGCTGCCCGCTAACTCGGCCCTGACCGTTGGCGCAAACAGCGACTATGTGTTGGTCACAACCTTCAATCCCTCCACCTATGACCCCGTAAGCGTAGTACTGGCGAAGGATCTAGGGGGACAGTTTTTTTCGGAGAAAGGAAAGGAT
>JBBSKK010000073.1:0-9856 GCA_038256395.1 Cytophagales bacterium
ATTACGGCGATGTGGGAAACGCCGAAAAAGGCATTATCACCTTCCAGATCGGCATCCACGGCGTACCCGTGATTATGGATCCCGGCGTGTACGATGATTTGCGCTACGGGGCCTTGAACAACTACCAGAATTTCAACCTCGACGACAAAGATCGCTTCTACTACAAGCGCGTCTATTTGGGCTGCGTTCGGGCCAATGATTTTTTGGCCAGTCTGCCGCAGTTCGACGGCCAAAATCTGGCTGTGACGGGCGGCAGTCAGGGCGGGGCGCTGTCCATCGTCACCGCCGCGCTGGATCCGCGCGTGAAGTGGCTGGGGGCTTTTTACCCGGCCCTGAGCGACGTGACGGGGTACCTGCATGGCCGGGCCGGGGGCTGGCCGCACTACTTCGCCGCTAACTCGATGGATTTCAACAATAAGAAAGATAAAATCGAAACGACGGGCTATTACGACGTGGTCAATTTCGCCCGGCGCGTAAAAATTCCCGGCCAGTATTCCTGGGGCTTCAACGACGAAACCTGCCCGCCGACTTCGATGTTTGCCGCTTACAATACCATTACGGCACCGAAGTCGCTTTTCCTGGCCCTCGATACGGGGCACTGGACCTACCCCGAGCAGCGTGACATGATGAACGACTGGCTGCTGAAGCGGTTGAAGGGGAACGAGTGAATAAGCAGAAAAGGCGATCGATGAGGTTGTCATGTCAAGTATCGGCGGTCTGGAAGTGAGTCACTTCCAGACCGCCATTTTTTTATAAAAAACCAAGCTCAAAATGATGCAGGCATCAGGCATTATGCTGCAAGAAAGCGGGAGGCGGTAAAGGTTATTTTGTGAGATAATGAAAGTAACGACGATGAAAAGAAGGAGTGGCAAGGTGTTATTCACTCATTTTATCATCGCACGGGCGCCCGCCTCGGGGTCGGTACGCCGCAGCGGCCCCGCCGTCACTCATTCAAACATTTAAAATTAAAAATATGGATTTCAAAGGAAAAGTAGTAGTAGTTACCGGTGCCTCCGCCGGCTTAGGCCGCGCCATCGTGCGCGAATTTGCCAAACAGGGCGCAAACCTGGGTTTATTGGCCCGGGGCAAAGACGGCCTGGAAGGCGCCAAAAAAGAAGTGGAAGATTTTGGCGGCAGAGCCCTCGCTATCCCCACCGATGTATCGCAGCCCGACCAAATCGAAGCCGCCGCCGACCAGATCGAGCGGGAACTCGGCCCGATCGACATTTGGGTCAACAACGCCATGATTAGTGTCTTTGGCCCATTCAAAAAGCTGGAAATGCAGGATTTCAAGCAGGTGACGGAAGTGACCTACCTCGGGCAGGTGTACGGTACGCATTCGGCTTTAAAAAGGATGCTGCCGCGCGACCGGGGCAGTATTATTCTGGTGGGGTCGGCACTAGCATACCGAGGAATCCCCTTGCAATCAGCCTATTGTGGATCCAAGCACGGCATTCAGGGTTTCTTCGATTCGCTGCGGGCGGAGCTGTTTCACGACGGCAGCAACATCGACCTCAGCATGGTGCAGTTGCCCGCCATGAACACCACGCAGTTTGGCTTCGTGAAGAGTTATTTGCCCAATAAGCCCCAGCCGATGGGTACCATTTACCAGCCCGAAGTAGCGGCGCAGGCCATTGCCTACCTCGCCAAAAATCCCCGCCGCGAACTTTACGTGGGCTACCCGACCGTCGAATCCATCGTGGGCAACAAGATTGCGCCTGGTCTGCTGGACCGCTACCTGGGGGCCACGGGCTACAAAGGTCAGCAGACCGACGAACCCAAAGACCCCAACCGCCCGAACAATCTCTACGAACCCCTGCCCGGCGACCACGGCGCACACGGCACCTTCGACGCCGAATCGTGGAGTTTCAGCCCCGAAACCTGGGCGGCCACCCACAAACTGGCGACCTGGGGGACTTTGATTTCGCTGGCAGCAGTGACGATTGGGTTGCTGGTGAGCCGAAAATGATGTTTTGTTTCCTGCTTATTTTTGATTAAAATTGTGAAAAAACGAACAGCAAGATGGCAGTAGTAATCGAACAAAGGCAACGCGAGGAAATAGGGACAATTCCGGCTTACCTGGCTTACGAGGAGATGGACGGCGAAGCCATTCCTTACAAAGGCTACCGTGAAGTGTTGGCAGGAAACAAAAAACCGGAAGACATTATGGGAAGTAGTTCATTGCAGGCCGCGCTAGTGTATGCCATCGGTTTGTTTATTGGAACCAACCTTAACAGGAAAAAATACCGTATAACCTCCAATGAGTCAGGTCTTCATCTTAGTTTGGGCAACAATTTAGCTAATGACCTTGCTATTTTTGATAAAAAGATTGCAAGGCTCGACAACAAATATTTCGATGTGGCCCCGAAATTGGTGATTGAGGTGGATAGCAAGGCGGATTTGAGCGAAACATCATGGGAAAACGAGACCAATTATCTTCTCGCAAAATCTCAGAAAATGCTGGACTTCGGTGTCGAAAAAATCGTGTGGATATTTACCCAAAACAAGAAGATATTCGTCAGTATTTCTGGCGAGGACTGGCACTTTTTTGATTTCGACCGCGACATCCCGCTGCTCGACGACTGCGTGCTGAACGTGGCCCGGCTGCTGGCGGAGGAGGAGATCGAGTTTTAAAACTGTTTTTAAAAATAAAAGCAAAGCCCCGCTGTCAGCGACAGCGGGGCTTTGCTGCGAGAATACGAAGGATTACTTCTTCTGTCCCTTCTTACCTTTCATCTTGTCCATCATCCCGGAAGCAGCGTCCGCCCCAGCGGGCAGCATGGCTTGCATTCCTTTCAGACCGCTTTCAATCTGTGGACCCATGAAGCTGAACGCGCTGTCGCCGGACGACTTGCCCATCGCCAGAGCCTTCTGCGCCAAAGGTACGGCTTCGGCCACCTTACCCATTTTGGCCAGAATCTGGGCTTTCAGCCACACGTTGCGGAAAGTTTCTTTCAAGCCCATGGCTTTATCGGTCATGGCCAAAGCCTGTGACAGGTTCTTGCCTTTGGAAAGCATATAGCCCGCCGCATTTTGCAGTGTATTGGGATCTTCGGGCTTTTCCATCACGGCTTTATCCATGGCAGCCATCGTGATGTCGGTCGTCATAACCTCGATGGGAACGGGTACGTTGACTGGCCCCCAGCCGATGTTCAGGTGGGCGGTGCTGTCCGTCACGTCGGAAAAGCCGATGGTGAACGACTCCATGAAATCAGAAGCCGAGGCAGGCGCAACCAGCACGCGGGCGGCGTCGCCGGATTCCTTGTAGTTGCCCTCGCCGGCCTTAGCGTCTTTGTTCAGGATTACCGTCCACTGCCCGCCCTGCGGAATGGAAAAGAGCGAGTAAGTGCCGGCTGGTACTTTCTTGCCGCCGAACATGAAGTCGGTGGAGGCTTGCAGCGTAGTGGCGGCGTTGGCCCCGGTGCGCCAGGTGCGGCCGTAGGACACCACGGCGGTGCTGTCGCCATACACGGTGCGGCCTTTGGCCGAAGGACGGGAGTAGGTCACGGTGAAGTCCGTCACGCCGACGGTTTGCATAACGCTGGCCGCCGGGCTAGCCTGCGGCGTCCGCTGCGCCAGCGATGTGCCCATAATGGCCACGATCAGCGCGAACGAGAGATAATACTTTTTCATTGAGTTTGATCTTTTGTTTATTGATAAATTAATGAAATAAACCGCGAAATTAGCCATTTATTGCCATAAACCCTATTGCCATGCCGCGCGAAGCCCTGCTATCTATGCTAAATACACATGTCCCCCGCGACGAATTTGAGTGGGACATGTGGCTACGTACCATCGAATTTGTCGAAACCCATGCCGACTGCTTCGAGCGCACTTTGCAAATTGGCCACGTAACCGCTTCGGCCTGGGTAGTTTCGCCCGACCGTTCGCAGGTACTGCTGATGCACCACCGCAAGCTCGATCGCTGGTTTCAGCCCGGCGGCCACTGCGACGGCGACCCGGATGTTTTGCGCGTCGCCATGAAGGAAGCCGGAGAGGAAACGGGTGCCAAGGTGCGGCCCGTGGAACCCGGTATTTTCGACGTGGATGTACATTCCATCCCCGCCCGTCCAAGTGAGCCAAGTCATTTTCACTACGATATTCGCTTTTTGTTGGAAGCCGACCCAACGGCGGAAGTAGTCCGCAACGTCGAAGCCAAAGAAGTGCGCTGGGTGCCGATGGAGGAAGTAGCCCTATACAACCCATCAGAAAGCATTCTTCGGATGCAGCGGAAGACGCTGCCAAGTAAGATTTTGGACGTTGGACGTGGGAATTTCGTGATAGTCCAAAATCCAGCCGCCCCGGCGGACCGGTCCAAAATCCAAAATCCCTCTAATATTTGAGAAACTTCAAAACCCGCACCCCCTGCGGCGTCGTGATTTTTACAAAATACAGACCCGCCGCCAGCGTCCCGACCGGAAGGCGGAAATTAGCTTCGGTGACGGGCGTGATCGGCCTAAGGCCGACGCCGGCTGCGCTCAGGATTTGGGCCTCGGTGGCGGCAGGTACCCGGTTCTCGCCAAAACGCAAATATACTTCCTCCCGCGTGGGATTAGGATAAAGCTCCACGCTCACCAACGCGCCGGGTTCTACGGCCAAAGGCGAATAATCCCGCCGGGCGATTTCCTCGGCCCGCTGGATCGTCGGGATGCCGTAGCCGAGCAAGTTGTCGGGATTGGCCGCCTGGCTGCCGGCTTTTTGCAACGCCTTAATGAGTTGTTGGGCGGTCAGGTGGGGGAATTCCTGCCAAAGCACCGCCGCCATGCCCGCAATGAGCGGTGCGGAAAATGAAGTGCCGTTGCCGGAGACCGCCCCCCCGGCGGTGTTTCCGATGATGGTACCCACGCCCTGCGCCGATACGTCGGGCTTGATGCGGCCATCTGTGGTGGGGCCGATCGAACTGAACGGCGCGTAGCTGCGGTTGGCCAGTACCGCCCCGATGGCCAGCACGGAATCCGCGTCGGCGGGCGGCGTAATGAACTTCCAGGGATCGTTGCCGGAGTTTCCCGCCGAACTCACCACTAGGATGCCCCGGCGGGCGGCGTGGAGGGCAGCTTTGGTAATCAGGGCAGTACGACCATCGAGTTGCTGAATGGTGTAGTCGTACACCGGATTGTCGAACAAATTATAGCCCAGCGAGCTGGAAATAATATCGACCCCCAGGCTGTCGGCGCGCTCAGCAGCCATGATCCAGGTGGCCTCCTCGTAGGGAGTTTCGCTGAAATTGTTTTCAGTGCGGTACAGTGCGAAGCTGGCCTTGTACGCCGCACCCACCATCAGTCCCGGCAGCTCGGCCCCAATGATCGACAAGCAATTTAGGCCGTGCGGGTGGTTGTCGTACACGTTGGTTTTTCGGGAGACAAAATCGTAGGTATCCAGCATCCGCTTGCTGTCGAAAATGGGTTTCAGGTATCCAACCTCGTTGGCTTTGGGAAACCCGGCGTCCAGTACGGCGATGAGCATTCCTTCGCCGTGAAAGCCTTTTTCGTGCGTTTCAGGAATGCCCAGCATGGCGAGCTGGCCTTGGGTTCGTCCGTAGTCGATGGTTTCCTGCGTCCCGAATTTATCGTGAACTGCGCCCAGGCGGGCCAGGCCGGAAGTGCTGGCCGGGGCTATCGGCAGGTTGCGTTCGGTGCCTTTGTAAAATGGCAAAGCCTTGATTGCCGCCCACTGCGCGTCGGTGGCTTCCAGCAGGGCAGCGTTGAACCAGCGGGAGGTGAAAAACACTTTCGCCCCCGTTTGCTGCACCGCTTGAACGTAAGCTGGGTTCACCGGAAAGTCGGCGGTCGTGATGGCGATGCCCTGCCGCTGCCGCCGGGCGATGGCCCGCTGCGAAAGAAAAGCTTCGGGTTTTTGGACGGAGAAAGTGCTGTTGGCTTTGTCTTTGAAATAAATTAGATAGCGAGGCAACGACTGCGCTTCGGCTCGAAGCGAGACGAAGGCGATTATCAAAAAGAAAAGCAGTAAAAAATATTTCTTCATCGTCCGTAATTTTTCAAAACCATGATTTTGGTAAAACCGTAATCTATTATTCCCTTACCGAGGCAGTCGGGCGTACCACAGTATTGCACACTCGTTTGCTCACGCTTGATCAGACCAATATTCTTAGCGTAGGTTTCCTGACTTTTGCGCAAAGAAAGTAGCGTCGAGTCGTTTTGCTGCACTACAACGAGGGTTTGGTCAAAAGTGAACGCGCCGATAGTCAGCGGTTTGTTTGCATTTTTTATTTCAAAAAACCGCTCGCTGAGCGTATTGTACAAATTCCCGTTCCAGCGTGAACCCTCTTTGATTGGAAACTGGATTTTGACAAAGGTAAAACCACTTTCCGTACGGAAAGCCCGGTCAGTGGTTCGCCAAACCGACGAAACGGAATCCACCCGCCAGGTATTTCCCTCTCGAACCGAACGCTCGACAGGGTAAACGTCCTGTCCGCTGGCGTCGGTATATTTCGGGCCGATGACTTCACGAATTTGGAAGGTGCGGGTCTGGGTGGGCTGCGCCAGGGCGTAGCGCGTTTCGGTCACTTCGTATTCCCGGAAAGAACCCGTTTCCAGCGGGAAATAGTCATAGCCAGCATCAGGGCGCGGGGAGTCACTGCGTTCGCAAGCCGCGAGGCCCAGCATCAGAAAGAGGAATATTAAAAATCGTAACATTATAGTAGGGGCGAACCTACGAGACTTTGGTTACCGAACCCAAATGCTCCCAGAAATTTGGGTAGGACTTGACGACTACGCCCGGCTCTTCAATGATAACGGGCCGAATCATCCCCACCGGAGCAAAAGCCAGGGCCATTCGGTGGTCGTCGTAGGTGTGGATGGATGGCGTGACTTCTGCGGAAATTTCTTTTGTGCGCCCGACCTCGTAGCGATGGTTAGCCTCTATCTCGGTCAATTCTGCGCCCAGCTTTTTCAATTCCTGCTGTAAGGCGTAAATCCGGTCGGTTTCCTTGATCTTCAGGCTTTCGACGCCCGTGAGGGTCAGTTTGATATTCTTCATCGCGCAGCAAACGGCCACGGTTTGGGCCAGGTCAGGGCAGTCGGTAAAATCCCAGGCCAGCGACGATTCAGCTTTGGTTTTTTGCAAGAGAACTCCCCGCTCCGTGAAAGTACTTTTGACGCCCAAAGGCAGCATAATGTCCACGATGGTGCTGTCGCCCTGCAACGAATTTTCCTTCAAGCCCAGCAATTCCACCTCGGCGTCTTCGGCCAGAGCCACGATGCTGTACCAGTAGCTCGCCCCCGACCAGTCGGACTCGATGGCGTAAGGTTTGGGCTGGTAATTTTGGGCGGGAACGGTGATCGTTTGGGCGTCCCAATCGGCCTCGTAGTCGATGCCGAAGTAGGCCATCTGTTGCAGCGTCATCTCGATGTAGGGCCGCGAACCCACTTCGCCTTCCAGCGTCAGTACCAAGCCATCGGGCAGCAGCGGAGCAATCATCAGCAGGGCCGAAATGTACTGGCTGCTCACATCGCCGAGAATGCCAAGACTATTTTTTCCTGAATAATCAAACCCTTTCAACCGCATGGGTGGGTAGCCTTCTTGCTTTTCGTACGTAATTTCTGCGCCTAAATGCCGCAACGCATCCACCAGCAAGCCGATGGGGCGCTCACACATACGCGGCGTTCCGGTCATGGTTTTTGTTTGGCCCGTGATGGCGAAGTAGGCGGTCAGGAAACGCATGGTAGTTCCGGCGTCGATGACATCGGCCACGGGTTCCTCAGAAGCCAACAGCCGTTGCATGGTTTGGCAGTCGCGGGCTTCGGAAATATTGGTCAAATTACATTTGAATCCCGTGAGTGCGTCGATGATCAAAGCCCGGTTGCATTCGCTTTTGGAAGCGGTGAGTTTTATTTCGGCGCGGATGGGTTGCTGGGGAGGGTGGACGGTAGTTTGGGACACTTAACTAGTGGAGAATTGAGAGTGGAGAGTTGAGAGCGTTCGGCGGAGAGATTCGATTCCATGAACGATCTTCCAGGCCGTACCACATTTAGTACGTTTTCAAGATCTTGATACGATTTTGGCCGTTGATTTTTACGGAGGAAAAGCTGAATTTGTAACAGATAAAACCCGTAGCGGCCAAGGCACCGCCGATAGCGATAGCCTGGGCATCGGTGGTGAAACGCTTGTCGTCGATGCCTTTATTGAAAAAGTCGGCGCCGATAAAAATGAGTCCGGCCAACGGCAGAAGTACCGAACCCTCGGTTACCCAGGGGATGCGGCGGAAAGCCTTAATTTTTCGGATATCGCCAAGCAGAATTTCTTCGGTTTCCATCCTTCTTTCCAACTCATTGACGTAGCTGAACGTGAAGCTGCTATCGGTAATCGTATAAATCTCCTTCCTGAAACGCTGAGGAATCCCTTTCACTTTGTAGCGGATTTCGTCGCCGGGAAAGTAACGGAAGCGGCGGAAGGTACCGAAAGTGGGGGCAAAGTCAAGCACTAAATACCGCTCCCCGGCTTTAGTAAAAACCCGCTTGTTATTGTTTTGCTTCAAAAACAATTCCTCACTCGACAGTGCCTTGGCGGGGTCGTAGTGATCCTGCGCTCGGCTTTGGGCTGGGCAGACAACAAAAATTATCAGCGTCAAAAAAATAGCTTTCATCAGCATTACACGCTTCTAGGCCTCCTCATCTTCCTCGTATTTGGGCGGGTAGTCTTTTACAGACACGCCGCCGGACACGATCATTTTCATGATGTCGGCACTGTTAGCGTCGAGCATCGTGACGTTCGCGACCGGGACAATAAATAACTCGCCGGAGAAAGCGTAGGAGTGCGGCATATAGACCGCAATATAATCCTTTATGAACAAATGGCTGAGGTCGGTTTGGGTGATAAAGCCCAGTTTCTTCACATCCGACTCGCGGTTGATCGTCACCAGCACGGGTTGGTTGAATTTCTTCTTGTCGCCCACAAAGGCCGTAATCAGGTCTTTAATGGAATAAAAAATCAGGTTGACCAGCGGGATGCGCCGCAAGATGCGCTCGGTAAATCTAAAAAAAGACTGCGGGACGACCGTCGAGAAGAAAAAACCCAACAAAATGATGCTCAACAAAATGATGAGCATCCCCAAGCCGGGCAAATAGATTGATTTTTGGGCCGAAATGGGAATGGAAATCGGCAGAATCCCGTCCAGCGCCTCCACACCCGTCCAGATGATGAGAATGGTAAAATACAAAGGCGCCACCAACACCAACCCCCGCACAAAGTAGCCGAAAATGCGATTCAGGAAGGCGTTGTTCATAAGTGAGGATGCTGGATATTGGATGCTAGATTCTGGACGCAATTACCGTCACTACGCTTTTGCGTCCTGGGACATAAACTGCATCAAATGTCCAGAATCCAAAGACTAAAATCAAAAAACTACCGCCCGCCCCTTGGGGTACTTCACCTCGAAACGGATGTCAAAAGTACGGTTTTCGTTGGGTTTTAGATTCACTTCCCAGGTTAATTTTCCGGTTTCGGAATTGTACTTTGCCCCGGTGGTTTCTTCCACGCTCAGCTCGATGTCGCTGTTTTGCGAAAGGGGTACCTGGTCTTCCAGCGTGAGCTTAACGGCGTCGGGCTTGGTGTTGCGTACCGTGATGCGGTAGGTGACCGTCTCGCGGATGTTACTGCCGATGAAGCGTTTGCTGCTGAATTCGTTCAGACGTTCGCGCTTCACGACTACCTTTTTATCGCGGCCCAGCGATACGTTCAGGGTGTCGTTGGTGTTCTGCGTAATCAACTGCGTTTCACCCACGTAGGTTCCCTGAAAATAGACGTTCGCCTTGCCGTTTAGTAAATTGTATTTTTCCCAGTCCACCAACTGCGCCACCAGGAAGGCATCCGTGTCGAGCTTCGGAATGGCGAAGTGGCG
>JBBSKK010000074.1:0-9767 GCA_038256395.1 Cytophagales bacterium
GGCCCCGCACCACGAAGCCGGGTTTGGTCATCGAACCCGGGATGATGCCCAGCACGCCGGGTCCGGCGGGGGTAGCGCCTTTGCGGTGTACCATCACCTCGCGGCCATCGGCCAACTGCTCCTTCCAGGCAAAATTGTGGTGATTTTCGATCATCAGCAGCGGCTTTTCGCGCAGGGCTTTGGCTATTTTGTTATGGATTTCGTGGTGATTGGCTGAGGCGTATTCGCCCGCGAGGTTCATGGCGATCCAGTACTCCTGTCCTTCTTCGGTGTTCAGGTCGAGCCAGGCCAGGTGCGCGGCTTGCTTGGGCAGGCGGGTTTTCTGCATCGCCAGTTTCGAGTAGTAATTCGCCACGGTGCCGCCAAAACCCCGCGAACCCGAATGCGTCAGCAGCGCCAGGTACTGGCCTGGCGGCAGATCGAGACCGCCGTTGACTTCGTCGGGGGCATAGACTTCCATGATGCCCCACTCCGCGAAGTGATTGCCCGTGCCGGACGTCCCCAATTGGCGGTAGGCTTTGTCTTTCAGGTCGCGGATTACCTTGGTGGCCTGCCATTCGGGCAAATCCATGACGCTCTCGTCGAACTTCTCGCGCACTTCGCCGCCCATCCCGAATTTGGTTTTTTCGACCAGCGTCTTTTTGAGTAAATGCGGCTCGCGCTTCAAATAATCCGGCGGCAGGTCGAAAATAGACAGGCACATCCGGCAGGCGATATCGACGCCGACGGCAAACGGGATCACGGTGTTCGGCTCCGTGGCCAGCACACCGCCAATGGGCAGGCCGTAGCCCTGGTGCGCGTCGGGCATGAGTGCCCCGGCCACCGCAATGGGCAGACTGGCGGCGGTTTCCATTTGTTTGAGTGCACCCTCTTCTATGTACTCGCGGCCAAAAATAGCGTAGGGCAGCCGCTCCGCCCGCAGGTCGAAGTCCGTAGCTTGCTGCTTCCCTACGGCATGAATAGTGTAGGGCGTCGGCTCCGGCGGCAGGTAGGTGGCCCCAGCTTCGCTCAACGGAACGGCGATGCCTTGTTTGTTGAGGTTGTAAATGGCGCGGGCCATATTGGTGACCTTATTTTTGGAATAGGCGTATTTTTTTGGGTTCTGGAACATCTGCGCCAGCAAGCCCAGTACTTTTTCTTTGGGGTAGTCGGCCCGCTGCATCAGTCCGTGGGCCACCCGCAGGAAAGGCGCGTGCAGCTCAGCCGGAACGGGGGCCAGAACCAAAATATCGTCGATGGTAAGCAAGGGAGTTTCCATAGTTGGCGTTCAATTAGCACTATCCAATCCCCGAATCGCTTCCAAATCACTCTTCAACCGCGTCCTTTCGGCGGCCAAAAATTTCTGCAACTGTTCGTTGAAATTCTTTTGATCCTCTTCCGAAAGCGAAGCGTACAAATCTTTTAGTTCCTGATTGACGGCGGCGCGCTCTTCGCCGGAGGCGGCGTTGGTGGAACGCATGTGGTAGCGTTTGAAATCGAAGGCAGGCATATCGGTCGGTGGTTTTTGCAAAAGTCTGAATCAACCATCTGAACAAGAAAAAAGATTCCCGCGTTTACTGAAACGTGCCGAAATTCCGGCCTACGCTATCTTTTTCTTGTTTCAATGAATCGCTCCTTTTTCTTTATCATCCTCACCTTTATTTTCTTCGCCATCGACTGGTACGTCTGGCAAGCCGTCCGCACCCTTATCCGCACCTCCTCGCCTAACTCCCAGCGCTTGGTGACGGGTGCTTACTGGGGTTTTACCATCCTGACGCTAGGCGCGTACATCATCGTGCAGCTTTTGCCGCCGGATGCGTTCAACAAAACCGTCCGTAATTTCGTCTTCGCGGGCATCGCCATCCCGTACTTTGCCAAGATTTTTGCGATCGTTTTCCTGCTGATCGACGACATTCGCCGCCTAATTCAGTGGATCATTAGCCAGTTCGCGCCCTCGGTAGCCCCGGCACCCGCTGACCCTTCGCAACCGCGCATTCCGCGTTCGGAGTTTTTGTCGGCCACGGCCCTCATTGCGGGTGGTGGCTTGCTGGGTACCTTCGCCTACGGCATCATTTCCGGGGCGCACGACTACCGCATCCGGCGAGTCAAGGTGGTTTTGAAGAATTTGCCCAAAGAATTCGACGGCATTCGCATCGCGCAGTTATCGGACATTCACTCGGGTAGTTTTTTTAACAAAACGGCGGTACAGGGTGGGGTAGATATGCTGCTGAAAGAAAAGCCTGATATCGTCTTCTTCACGGGTGATCTCGTCAACGACCGCGCCTACGAGGTGAAGGACTACATTTCAGTTTTTAGCAAAGTGAAAGCCCCACTAGGCGTCCATTCCATCTTCGGCAACCACGATTACGGCGACTATCAGCCCTTCGAGAATGCCGCCGCCAAGCGCCGTAACCTCGAAGACCTCGCCGCCGCCCACAAGGAAATGGGCTGGAAACTGATGCTGGACGAAAACCGCCCCATCCGCGTGGACGGGGCCGAAATCGGCCTGATCGGTATCCAAAACTGGGGCGCGGGCGGCTTCGCCAAGTACGGCGACCTGGCAAAGGCGTACCAGGGCGCGGAGGATTATCCGGTTAAAATCCTGCTCTCGCACGATCCCAGCCACTGGCAGGCGCAGGTGCGGCCCAACTTCAAGGACATCGACCTCGCCCTGGCGGGCCACACCCACGGGATGCAGTTTGGCGTGGAATTATCCGGCTTCAAATGGAGTCCGGTGCAGTATCGCTACAAGGAGTGGGCCGGGCTATATCAGGAAGGAGGCCAAAGTCTGTACGTGAACCGGGGCTTCGGCTACCTTGGCTATCCAGGGCGGGTCGGGATTTTGCCGGAGATTACTGTTTTGGAATTGGTTAAAGGATAAAAGGAAGCTTGCGGAGACTGTAATCAAAACGTAAGATCGAGCGTGAGAGTGTCTTGATTCTCTTTTCCCGCCCCGACCCCCTATCTTTGCCAAAAGCGACGCAATCCTTTATGACCTCTACCGAATTGACCCCAACGGCAGTCCCCGACGAACTTCTGTCCCAGTACGAAACCGTCATCGGCCTGGAAGTCCACTGCCAACTCCTGACCGAATCCAAGCTGTTCGCCTCCGATACCAACCGCTTCGGCGGCGAACCCAACACCCACATCAGCCCGCTGACGCTGGCTTTGCCGGGTACTTTGCCCAAACTCAATCAGCAGGCCGTGGAGTACGCCGTGCGGCTGGGCCTGGCCTGCGGCTGCGACATCAGCCGCCGTACCATTTTCGACCGCAAGAATTATTTCTATCCCGACTTACCCAAGGGCTACCAGATTTCGCAGGACAAAGCCCCGATTTGCGTGGGCGGCGGCGTAACGGTTTCTACCAAAGGTGAGGGCAGTGAAAAGGAAGAGCGAACGATACGCTTTCACCATATTCACCTTGAAGAAGACGCGGGCAAGTCGGTACACGACGGCAGCAGCACCGATACCCAACTGGATTACAACCGCGCCGGGACGCCGCTAGTAGAGATGGTGTCAGAACCTGACCTGCGCTCGGCGGAGGAAACGGGCGCGTTCGTGACCGAAATCCGTCGTTTGGTGCGCTACCTCGACATCAGCGATGGCAACATGGAGGAAGGTTCGTTGCGCTGCGATGTCAACGTGTCGGTGCGACCCTTTGGGCAGGAGGAATACGGCACCAAGGTGGAAATCAAGAACATGAACTCTATCCGCAACATCATGCGGGCTGTGGAATACGAGCGGCGGCGGCAGGTGGCGACGCTGGAAAACGGCGACGCTCTCTTCCTGGAAACGCGGATGTTCGACGCCGAAACGGGCGAAACCTACGGGATGCGCGTGAAGGAAACGATGAATGATTACCGCTACTTTCCCGATCCCGACCTCTGCCCGGTGGAGTTGACAGCGGCAAGGGTGCAGGAAATAAAAAGCCAAATGCCCGCCCTGCCGCGTGAACTGCGGGAAAAATTCGTGCGTGAATACGGCATCCCGGTTTACGACGCCGAACTATTGACCGACACCCGCGATATGGCCCGCTATTTTGAGACATTGTGCGGTCTGACGACGCACTACAAAACCGCCTCTAACTGGCTGATGGGCCCCGTTCGTTCGTACCTGAACGAAAACGGTACGGAAATTGCAGCTTTTCCGCTAAGGCCGGGAACGCTGGCCGAACTCATCGAGTTGATAGAAACGCAGGTCATCAGCCATTCCGTGGCCACGCAGAAGGCTTTTCCGGCTTTGCTCGACGCACCCGACCGCTCACCGCGCGAACTAGCCGAAGCCAACGACTGGCGGCAAAACCGCAATACAAACGAACTCGAAACGTTGGTAGAGGAAGTTCTGCAAGCCATGCCCGATAAGATAAAAGCTTATCAGCAAGGCAAAAAGGGGCTGATGGGGCTTTTTGTCGGGGAAGTCATGAAAAAATCCAAAGGCAAGGGCGACCCGAAAATGATCAATCAGCTTTTGGTAACGAAGCTCGGATAGCCAGTTGCCTTTCCGTTAGAAAAATAATCAAAAATGAAATTTATGAAAAAGCTAACATACCTCACGCTGCTCATGTTGCTGAGCGTCTTTGCGTTTGCGCAGCAGGAATCGACGCCGAAGGAATTTACGGTGTCGGGCAAAGTGAAGAATGGCGCGGCGGGTGAGAAGGTTTATTTGCAGTTCTCGACCAACCCACCCGTGACGCTGGATTCGACGACGCTGGCCGCCGATGGTACTTTCACCATTACAGCCACAGAAAAAGACGGCGGCAATTTTTATATGCTCAACATCGCCGACCGCCAGAAAATAGTGCTGCTGGTGGAGGGAGGCGAGAACTTCGTCGTCACCACCGATGGCTACGACACGAACGACAAGGGCCAACCCGGCAAGTACGAGGTGAAGGGTTCCAAAAACATGGACTACTACGCTCAGCTCATGGAAATGAACCAGGCGATAGTGGACAAAGTCAATAAGTGGAACGATGATTACGCCAAGGCCACCGAAAAGAAGGACAACAAGAAAATGCAGGAAATCCAGGGAAATTTCCAGCAAGCCGAGGTGGAACACGTTGCCAAAATAAAGTCCCTTTTGCCCCAGATGGGAACGTCGCTGGTTGCCATCTTCACCGCCAACAATATGCTCAACCCGGAGCGCGATTTCGCCGAAATGGAAGCCGTGGCCCAACGATTTGAAAATGAGCAACCTAATTCCAAAATTGCCCAATCCTACATCGGCTTTGTCAAGCGGATGAAGGGTATTTCGGTAGGTGACGTGGCCCCCGACTTTACGCTCAACAACCCCGAGGGTCAGGACGTGACGCTCTCGTCGCTGCGCGGCAAGTACGTGCTGATCGATTTCTGGGCCTCGTGGTGCGGTCCCTGCCGCATGGAGAACCCCAACGTGGTGGCGCTCTACAACAAGTACAAAGACAAGGGCTTCGCGATCTACGGCGTCTCGCTCGACAAGGACAAAGCCGCCTGGCTTGCCGCCATCAAGAAGGATAATCTCACCTGGATCCACGGCTCTGATCTGAAATTCTGGAATTCCGCCGTCGCCCAGACCTACGGCGTCAACGCCATCCCGGCCACTTTTTTGCTGGATAAAGAAGGAAAAGTAATCGCCAAAAACCTGCGCGGAGCCTCTCTGGAAGCTAAAATTAGTGAGTTGCTTGGCGGCGAGTAGGAATGAAATCAAGTAGTAAGTAACGAAAAAGCCCGGCCCAACGCTGGGCTTTTTCGTTACTTTGCTCTTATTGTACAACTCCTAATGTGATTACATCTACGCGGCGTCGGTACGCTTCAACAATTAAACCCTTCAACAACCATGAAAATCGCCATCGTTGGCTGCGGCAACATGGGCATGGCTTTCGCCCGCGCCTTTTTAAAATTTGACTTAGTAAAAAAAGAAGATTTCCTGCTCGTGGAAAAGAGCGAGGAAAGGAAGGAAACCCTGCACAGCTTCCAGCCTGGCATACTCACGGGCGTCGTAAGTCCCGAGATTGGCGCTTATGATCTGGTCATACTTTCCGTCAAGCCCCAAGACTACCTGGCGGTGGCCGAATCACTGCGCGAGTTCATTCAGCCGTCACAGATCGTGCTGTCGATTATGGCGGGGATTTCCATGCAAACCATTCAGGATTCGCTGGCGCATCGGCCCGTGGTGCGGGCCATGCCCAACACACCCGCCATGCTGGGCATGGGCATCACGGCCTACGCCGCCTCACCGGAAGTGGAACGGGGGCAGTTGCGCAAGGTCGAAAACCTTATCAACGCCACCGGACGGTCGGTTTTTCTGGAAGACGAAAGCCAGTTGGACGCGGTGACCGCCCTGAGTGGCAGCGGCCCGGCCTATTTTTTTTATTTGGTAAAAACGATGATCGAAGCGGGCAAGCAAATGGGATTTGAAGAATCGGTAGCCACGCTGCTGGTGAAGCAAACCATGCTAGGTAGCTACCACCTCATCAATAACGCCGACCGCTCGCTCGATGAACTCATTAAGGCCGTGGCCTCCAAAGGCGGCACCACCGAAGCCGCTTTGCGGGGTTTTGAAAAAGGCAAACTGGCCGACGCCCTCACGCAAGGAATTCACGCCGCCCGCGACCGGGCGACGGAGCTTTCCCAGGGATAATGGCTGGGAAATATTTATTTAAATCTTGTCAGTCAATTGTTTAAATCGAAAAAAGATCTAGCTATCATGTCAAAAAAAAGCAGAGCAAGCGGCATCGTCTATTCCACTGATCCGAATTTTGAATTCCAAAGCGACGACGATGAACCGGAGACACTGCCCCCCGCGCAGCAAGACCTGCGCGTGTGGCTCGACCGCAAGGGCGGCGGCAAAGTCGTGACGGTGGTGAAAGGTTTCGTGGGAACCCTGGCCGACATGGAAGCCCTGGGCAAGCAGTTGAAAACCGCCTGCGGCAGCGGCGGCACCGCCAAGGACTACGAAATCCTCATCCAGGGCGACCACCGCGACAAAGTAGTGGCCTGGCTGCAAAATAAAGGCTACAAAGCGAAGAAAGCGGGCGGGTAGCGTTTCTCCCGGCATTTATACAAATTCACTCATCCATAAACCCTTCCAAAAATGACCGTACCCGAACTTAGACAAGCCTTTACCGCCGCCATGCAGTCGTACCTCGACGCGCTGGATCGCTATTCCGATGAACAGTTTGACGCCAAGCCCGACGAAACAGAATGGTCGCTCGGGCAGATGTACCAGCATCTTTACGAAGCCAACTCCTTCTTTTTCCTGGCCAACGTGAAGCGCTGTCTGGAAAAACGAAAGGGGCAGGAAGGCGGCGAAAAAACGGCGGCGGGTCTCAACGTCTATCAGTATAACAGCTTCCCGCCGATCAAAGTAAAACGGCCCGCCGCCTCGAATACCCCTGAACCCGTGGCCCAGGGTCGGGAAATGTATAAGACGCTTTTCGCAAAAACCTTGGAGGAAGGAAATGCCTGGGCCGACGCGTTGGCCGAGGACGGCGGTACCTACAAAACCCAGCACTTCGCGTTTGGCTGGCTGAACGCTGCCGAATGGCTGCAAGGGCTGGAAATTCACGCCCGCCATCACGTTCGGCAGCGGCAGGAGCGCGAGACATGGTTGGGGATTGTGGCGGAATGACGCGTTAAGCCTACTGAGCATTTTTCCTTAACTTTGAAAGAAACCACCAAACAAAGCAACTATGGAAAAGGTAGCAGAGATTCCCAAAATCCTGATTTACGAAGAATTCGACGGCCATCCGATCTATCGGAAGGGATACAAGGATTATTTATTAGGGCTGAAAAAACCGGAAGAAATCATGGGAACTAGCGCATTGCAGGCTTTCATCAACGGGTGTATTATGAAACATCTGATCAAAACCTTGCCTGATTCGTATTTTTCTACCTCTTGTGAGTTAGGACTTCACTTGGTGAAGAACACCAATCTTGCCGCCGATATTGCCATTTTCAGAGAGGGGCAGTTGCAAGTGGGTTTTCATTCCACCAAATACGCCGATACCCCGCCCAGCGTAGTGATCGAGGTGGATGTCAAAGTGGATGAATCCGACCACTTCGATAATGAGAACGATTATTTCCACCGAAAAACCGAGCGGTTGTTGCAATGGGGCGTCGAGCGGGTGATTTGGGTGTTTTCTACCTCGCGCCGGGTTCTGGTGGCGGACAACCTGCAAAAGTGGGAAACCGTGAGCTGGGACTTGCCCGTACCCGTTATCGATGATTATGAGATGACCGTTTGGGACTTGCTGCTTAAAAACGGCTTTCAGGTTTGATTTTCAACGGCCCGGAGCTTACAAAGAACCTCTCACTTCAACCCCCGCAAATACGCCAGCGACTGCGGCACCTGCGTAAAGGCCGCCGCGTTTTCGTCCTCAATGTAGTAGTAAGGCACTTTCATTTCGATGGCCGCTTCCAGGATGCGCCGGAAATCCTGTTGGCCGCGCCCGTGGATGCAGTCGTTGTCGAGCGGCGCACCGCCGGTGTAGAGTCCGGTAGGCTGGCCGTAGGCCATGTCTTTGAGGTGCAGCGAGCCGAAACGCCCCGGATAGCGACGCAGCAGCCGGGCGGGGTCGGCACCGCCGTGCAGCGCCCAGTACACGTCCAGTTGGAAGTCGGCCACGCCGGGCTTCATCCGCGCCGCCATGTAGTCGAACAATGTGCCTTCGGTGCCTTTGGGCGGCCGAAACTCGTAGCCGTGGGCGTGGTAGAGCATTCGGATGCCCGCCGCCTTGAGTTTGGCCCCGGCGCGGTTAAATACCTCGATCCCCTTGTCGGCATCATCCTGCGTGAAGAGACGCAGGTGCGGAACCCATGCGCAGACGGCTTGTTTCATGCCAAATAGTTTGGCTTCGCGTATGATACCATCCACGTCGTCGCGGAAGCGCTCGAAGGGGAACAGTCCGCCCGTGGCTTGCAGGCCCGCTTTGTCGAGTTCCTACTTGAAGTGCTCGGGCGTAAGACCGTAGTAGGCGGGTACTTCCACTTCGGTAAATCCCATCTTTCGCACGGCAGCCAGGTTTCCGGGTACGTCGTCTTTCAGGCGGTCGCGGAAGCTGTACAATTCAAGGGCGATTTTCTTTTGGGCAATACTCAAATCCACTTTTTTGCCCGTGCCGTTTTGGAGCCATACGTCCAGGCGCGGGGCTTGCCAGGTATAGGGTTTGCCCAAAATGTCCTGGTCGCCATCGCCGTCCAGGTCGGCCACGCGGGCTTCGTGGAAGTCCCAGCCTTTTTTGAAGAGTTTTTTGGTGAAATTCCCCGTGCCGTCGCCGTACAGAATCCAGGCTTCGGCGTTGGGGTTGTCGGGTTCGGGCTGCTTGCCCCATTTGGCCATTTCGGCCACGAAAACGTCGAGGTGGCCGTCGTTGTTCAGGTCGGCCACTTCCAGCGAATGACTATGGACCAGCTCGCGGCCAATGAGGTCGCGGGCCGCCCACTTGCTGGCGTCGGTGGGTGCGTCCTTGCCTTCCTCCCCGATGTATTCGTAAAACATCAGCCGTCCCGTCCCGTCGCCGGGCGAAATCAGTACCTGCCGCGTGGGGCCGGGCTTGAACTTGCCCACCGCCACGCGTCCCCCCTCCTCGCCGAGCCGGGTACGCTGGAATTCCTTCGTTTCGGACAAGTATTTGAACCAGTAGTTGCCCGCCAGCAGGTCGATCCAGCCGTCGCCGTCCACGTCGGCGGTGGCCACGCCCTCGGCGTACCAGGAATTTTTCTCCCCGGCTTCGCCCGAAAAAATGGCGTCCATCGGCCAAGGCCCCGCCTTGGGGTCGGCGGGGATATCGGCCAGGAAGAGGGCCTTGGCCC
>JBBSKK010000075.1:0-9714 GCA_038256395.1 Cytophagales bacterium
TCCTCCTATTGTTGAGCGGCGCGTCGCTCTCCGCCCAAACGCTCCTCAGCGGGCAGGTCAACGACCGGAAAGGTAACGCGCTGCCCGGAGCCAACGTCCTGCTGAAAGGCACCTATGACGGGGCTACGACCGACACGCTCGGACGCTTTTCTTTCAAAACCTTTGAAAAAGACTCGGCCACACTACAAATCAGCTACGTAGGCTACGAACCGTTCGAGCGACGACTCATCTTGCTAGGTAAACCGCAGACTTTCACCGTCAAACTGGAAGAAGCCCCCAGCGAGCTGAACACAGTCGTCATCACGGCGGGTTCGTTCGAGGCGTCGGACGAGAAGCGCATGACCATGCTCAAGCCGCTCGACATCGTGACCACCGCCGGGGGCGGAGCCGACATCACAGCGGTGATGCAGTTACTGCCCGGTGCGCAGCGCGTCGGCGAGCAGGCCGGACTCTTCGTGCGCGGCGGCTCGGGACAGGAAGCCAAGGTCGTCATCGACGGCATGATCGTGCAAAATCCATTTTTCAGTTCCTTGCCCGATGTGCAGCAGCGCGGACGCTTCAACCCGTTCATGTTCAAAGGTACGGCGTTTAGCACGGGCGGCTACTCGGCGCAGTATGGGCAGGCGTTGTCGTCGGTGCTGCTGCTAAACACTAGTGATTATGCCTCCAACAATGGCTTGGGCGTAAGCCTGAATTTGGCAAGCGCGGGCCTGAACTACGACATCGCAAACGAAAAGCAGTCGCTCTCAGTGGTAGGCTACTACGGAAATCTCAAACCGCTCTTTGCCCTTGTGAAGCAAAACGTCGATTGGACGCGCGAGCCGGAGTTTACGGGTTCGTCGATTACCTATCGCCTGAAAACTTCCAAAACCGGACTGCTAAAAACGTACGGTATGTACTCCGACAGCCGCCTGGGCATGATCACGCAGGCTCCGTTGGATAATGAAACCCGCACGGGTATCCGACTGCATAACCGCAACGCCTTCACCACAAGTACCTACACCGATAGCTTCGGCGAGGGAAAATGGCGGCTGCTTAGTGGCTTCTCGTACAGCCACAACAGCGACGAAACGACTTTTGACGGTGCCAATTTCGGCGGCTCCGACGAGCGCATTCAGGGCCGGGCAGTGCTGACGCGGCTTTTGTCCAAAAATAATACCCTGCTATTCGGCACCGAAATCCACCGCATCAATTTACAAACTGCCTACAACAACCAAAGTTACGCCCAGCACGACAACTACGCGGCGGCCTTCGCCGAAACGGAGATTTATGTGACAAGAAAATTGGCCGGACGCGTGGGCCTGCGAAGCGAATATTCCTCGCTGCTGAACCGCTTCAACCTCGCGCCACGCCTTTCGTTTGCCTACAAAACGGGCGAAAACAGCCAGGTATCGCTGGCGGCGGGGCAGTTTTACCAAAATCCCGATTACCGATATTTTTACACAAACACAAACCCTAACCTGAACTTTGAACGCGCTGATCACCTGATCCTGAACTACCAGCGCATCAAGGACAAGCGGACTTTCCGGATCGAGGGTTTTTACAAGAATTACGCCCAACTGGTGCGGGAATTTACCGGACAAGCCGGTTCGGCGCCCCGATATGACGCCAACCCCTACCGTTTCCCTTATGGTAAAACCACCAACGGCGGCAACGGCTACGCGCAGGGCTTCGACGTCTTCTGGCGCGATCAGAAAACGATCAAGAATTTTGATTACTGGGTTACGTACAGCTACGTGGACACGAAGCGCCTTTTCCAGCAATTTCAGCAAGCCGCCACGCCGACTTTCGTCTCCAACCACAACGCCAGCTTGATTACCAAAAAATGGTTCGAGAAAATCACGACAAGCGCCAACTTTACTTATTCTTACACGAGCGGAAGACCCTATTACAACCCAAATAATGACCGCTTTCTGGCCGACCGGACGCCGCCCGTCCACAACCTGAGTTTTTCGGCCAGTAAAATCATGACCATCAAAAACAATTTCACCGTCCTGTACCTGACCGTGGACAACATCCTGAACACCCGCAACGTCTTCACCTACCGCTTCACGGCCGACGGCAAAACCCGCTACGCCGTCGGCCCGCAAAGCTACCGTAGCTTCTTCATCGGAATGCAAATCATGTTGTCGAAGAAGGCGGTAGTAACTCGGTCGGATGTTTAGGAAGGAGGAAGGGAGGAGAGGAGGAAGGGAGGAATGGAAACACTAGTCTGAATAGGCAAAAGTTCTCTAAGAATACTCCGCTCCTTTCGTCCTTTCCTCCCTCCTCCTTTCCTCCTTCAAAAATAACATTTCACTTAACCCCAACCAATCCAATGAAAAAGCTCCTGATTACTACTATCGCCCTGTTTCTCTCCGTCAACTTTGTGTTCGCGCAGAGCGAGAAGTACACCGCCGCCATGACCGCCGCGTTGGAAGATTTCAACGTAAGTCAAAACAAAGAGCCCGCCCGCGACGAGTGGCTGGCGCTGGCCAACCGCTTCGAGCGCATCGCCTCCGCCGAGCCTAAGGAATGGCTCCCCCGCTACTATGCTGCTTACGCCTATAGTTCACTGGCCTTTATGGGGAATGATATGGTGCAAAAAGACCAATTGATCGACAAAGCCGCTGGACTGCTGGATGAGGCCGTAAAAATTGCCGGAGAAAACTCCGAACTGATGGTACTCGACGCCCAGGTTCACCAGGCCCGCATGGCCGCCGATCCGATGTCGCGCTGGCAAACCGAAGGCCCGCTGTTCGCGACGAGCCTGGCTAAGGCGAAGAAAATGGACCCCAACAACCCGCGCATCTACGTGCTGGAAGGAACCAGTCTGCTGTACACGCCCGAGCAGTTTGGCGGCGGCAAGAAAGCGGCCAAGCCCGTACTGGAACAAGCGATGGAAAAATTTGCTACCTTCCTACCCGAAGGGCCGCTGTATCCTAATTGGGGACAAGGGCAAGCGGGCTATATGCTGGGCGAGGCAAGCAAGTAATTTGATTGACAGTTGACAATGGACAATTCTGAAAACTCGACAAGGAGATTTTAGGCGCTAAAACGTTCAATCAGGTAGGTATGAAAAAAGAGCAAATCAACGGCGAGTCCCGCGGCGGCAAGCCCGTTCCCGTCAGGATGCGGGCTTCGTCGCTGCGGGGCTTTGATTTCAGCGGCATGGATTTGACCGACGCCGATTTGAGTTTTTCGAACCTAGCCGACGCCAAATTCGACGACGCCAACCTGCGCGGTGCCCGCATCCGGGGTGCCAACCTTTCCCGTGCTTCGTTCAGGGATGCCGATCTGACTAATGTCGATTTCAGGTACAGCAACCTGACCGACACTGACCTGACGGACGCCAAACTGGACGGCATAAACCTGAGTTTTTCCAGCAAAGGGTCTTCCTTCCAGTGGAGCGATCTAAAACTGGTAACGCTTATCCAAAGTCAAAGCTGGCTGGGATTGCTCGTAGCGATGCTGTTTGGGGCTATTTTCGTGTACGGGATAAGTGGTATCGTATATTTCACCAATTTGATCGCTACCGCGTCTGACCCTTTAATGATGCGTCTCAACCAGTTCGTGGTTGTAAATAACCTGCTGACCGGGATATTTACCGTGCTTTTCACCAACTGGCTGATTCCGAGGCTTGACCGCTGGAAGGCGCACGTATGGAAGAAGCACATGTTTCTTACCCTACTGATCAGTCTGGTCTATATGGCTTTTACCACGGCTCTTTACTTCGTGTGGGGGCAGGGAATCATCACTCAGCTAAGTTCGCGGGACGGGTTCGATGCGGCAAATGGAGCGGCCCCCTGGTACTTTTATACCCTCGGTCCTATTGGCGTTGCCAACCTGTTTTACTACCTCAGCCGTCAGGGCCGCCAGCTTTCGCGTAAGATTTCGGAGCAGGAATTCCAGCTTTTGAATCTGGAAAAACTCAAAACCCGGGCCGAATTAAGCGCCTTGCAAGCCAAAATCAATCCACACTTTCTTTATAATTCCCTGAATAGCATTGCCAGCCTTGTCCATAAAAAACCTGACGAAGCTGAGGAGATGACTATGTTGCTTTCAAAACTATTTCGCTACACGACGGGCCGCAGTAACGACGATTATTTCGACACCATTGAGAATGAGTTGGAAATGGTGCGCACTTATCTACAGATTGAGCAGGTACGCTTCGGCGACCGCCTAAAATTTGAGGTGCAAGTAGAAGACCCCGCCCTTACCATGCTCACGATCCCGAAATTCCTGCTACAGCCCATTGTTGAAAACGCCGTGAAGCATGGTATCAGCAAGTTGCCCGAAGAAGGCTGCATCCGGGTGCAAATTTTTGAAGAAAACGACTGGCTAACCCTCTGCATCCACGACAACGGCCCGGCCTTCGGCGAAAACCTCTCCTCCGGCTACGGTTTACGCAGCATTCAGGAAAAGTTGCAATTGCTCTATCAAGAAGACGCTAGTGTGGAAATGCGTAACAAACCCGAAAAGCTCGTTTGTGTACGAATGAAGAAAATCCGACTTACCAACTCTCCAACGACTGACACAAAAGCTGATTTTGCCAAAAATATGCCATGAAATTTGATCACCCGCTCACACTTTCCGCTTCGCCAGAAAATCACGCAAAACGACTGCAATCGGGTCGCTCAGCCGGGCGCGAATCAGATGGACGTGCGGGAGCCGGAGGCCTTCGTCCAGATCTTCCAAGTACTGCGTAGCATTTTGGCGAAAGGTTTCGCGCACGGCGTCGGCTTCCAGTTCCAGTTCTCGGCCCGTTTCCAGGTCTTGGAAGCGGTAAAAACCTTTCAGGTCGAAATCCATTTCCTGATCGCCCAGAATTTGGAAAATCACCACCTCCCGGCGCGGGTTGGCGACGCTTTTGATGAGGTCGAGCCACTCGTCGCCAACTTGCCACAAGTCCGAAACGAAGACCAGCATTTCCTTTTGGCGGGCGTAGAATTCCGGGATAGTTGCTGCGTCGCTGCGCCACTCACCTCGTGCCTCGGCTTTTTCCAAACCAAACAGAATCTTCTGAAATGCCTGCTTACCCGCCACGGCGAGGGTTTGTAAAGTGCCGTCTTGCAGGGCGTACAAACTCATGGCGTCGCCTTGCCGGTAGCCCAGGTACGCCAGTGACGCCAGCAGAATTCGGGCGTAGCCCAGACGGCTGATGCTCTGCTCAGCATAATTCATCGAGCCGGAAAGATCCAGCAGAAAGCGAATGTGCAGGCTGCTTTCGGTAACCGATTCGCGCACCTGATGCTTGCCCGTGCGGGCGTAGAGCTTCCAGTCGATGCGCTTGGGGTCGTCGCCGGGTTCGTAGTGGCGGTACTGCTCGAACTCCACGCCCACGCCCGAGCGTCGGCTGCCGTGGATACCCAGCCAAAGTTCCTCGCTGACGACTTTTCCAGCCAGTTGGAGGTTATTGAGTTTGACGAGGTCGGTAGCGAGGTGAAGCATGATACTAAGGCCAAAAAATCAGGTTTTTCTTACCACCTGATTATGAATATTATTGATGTCGTTGGAAACAACTAACACGGGGCGTGTTTTTCTGATTTCGCCGCCAACTGTTGGGTCAAGGTTGGCAAGCCATATTTCGCCGCGTTTAATACTCATTTTCCCAGCCTTCCAAATCTACATTCGCAAAGGTCTTAGACAGTTCTTTGCTCTCATCGCTGGCTAAGCGCAGGTTAGTTTTTGGCTCATGGGGTTGGTTTTGTCTAATCTAGCAATCGCTCTACCAAAATATCCTCGTCCAGTTCAGGCCAGTGTATTCCCTCCCCGTTTCCGATCAAGCGCCAATTATTTAGTTTCGCGCTTTCTGCGTCCCTCAGACCAGGAAACCATTCCAACGGTACGGCTAATTCTCTGCCGTCTTCCAGGAACACAATCATCTTGTCTTCGGTGAAAGAAAGATCAGTGGCGTTATGGGATTTATTTACGGTCCAAATGCTCATTTCGTTTTAAAATGTTCGGTATTCATCTCAATTATAGCCCTGATCTTTTTCAGTTCTTTGGAGTTAAATTTACTGGATTTTATCAGAATTACCGGTTCGATCAGGAATTTTGCCGTTTTATCTGCTTTCTCAACGTGTATGTGTTGAGAAAGATGCTCATTGCTGTAAAAGAAAAACCAGTATCCGTCTTCAAAGAGAATTGTAGGCATTTGCTCACCAGATAGAAACGTTAAACTTTATCAAACCTTCACTCCCTTCAACAACTCCCCAATCACCCGATCCGGTGTAATCCCTTCCGCCTCCGCCTTAAAATTCAGCGCGATGCGGTGGCGCAGAATGGGATAGGCCAGCGTGTGGATGTCGTCGGGAACGACCGAGAAGCGGGCATTCAGCACGGCGTTGGCCTTGGCGCAAAGCACGAGGGCCTGCCCCGCGCGTGGCCCCGCGCCCCAATCGCACCACTGCCGCACAAAGTCCGACGGACTTTCCAGCGGACGCGTTGCGCGGACGAGGCGGTTGATGTAGGCGATCAGTTCTTCGCTGATGTGAACCTGCCGGGTTAGCGTTTGCAGGTCGAGGATGTCGGCGTCAGTCAGGATCGTTTGCAGCGTGGGCCGAGCCGTTCCGGTGGTGTTTTTCAGGATGTCCAATTCTTCCTGTTCGGAGGGGTAATCCAGCTTGACATACAGCAGAAAGCGATCCAACTGCGCCTCGGGCAGCGGGTAGGTACCGGCCTGCTCGATAGGGTTTTGGGTGGCGATAATCAGGAACGGGCGCGGCAGGGCGTAGTCCGTCCCGGCGTAGGTGACCTTGCCTTCCTGCATGGCTTCCAGCAAGGCGGCCTGGGTTTTGGGCGGGGTGCGGTTGATTTCGTCGGCCAGCACCACGTGGGCGAAGAGCGGGCCTTTGTTGAATTTGAAAAACTTCCGCCCCGTCTCATGGTCTTCTTCCAGGATTTCTGTCCCCACGATGTCGCCCGGCATCAGGTCGGGCGTGAACTGCACGCGCTTGAAGCTCATGTCGAGTGTCCTGGCCAACGTACTCACCATGAGTGTTTTGGCCAAGCCGGGGACGCCTTCCAGCAGGCAATGCCCGCCCGCCAGCAGCGAAATCAGTATTTCGGTGACCGCCTCCTGCTGCCCGACGATGACTTTGGCGATTTCTTGCCGCAGGGTCGGGACTTTGGCGACGAGAGCTTTGAAGTGGGTTAAGTTTTGGGATGTGGAAGTCAACTATGAATGAGAGATTGAGTGAATGATGGAATGGAGCGACAAAGCGATCTCAACAACTAAACGTCTAAACAAATAAACATCAATTCAACGATTACACGATTACACAACAGCGCGGGCTGCCCCGTCGACAACCTTACGACACCACCGTCCCCAGCTCCTTCGCAATTTCCTTTTCGATGGCTTTGTGGCGCATAAACCTTTCCAGTAAAGCGTTGGTTTCCGCCTCGTCCTTGACCGTGGCCAGCCCGTCGTGGATTTCTTTCATGATGACTTCATTGTAGCCCTTTTTAAGCCGCAATATATTGGTAAAAGCCAAATCGGGCAGCTTATCCAGTTCAGTCGGGACAATGATTTCGTATTTTTCTTTCCACTGGTCGCTCAAGTGGTAGCGGGTCGTGACCAGGTCGATGGCTTCACCTTTGATGTCAGGATCGGGATGATTGAGGAAATAGTCCGTGTCGGGAATTTCCCCGCGCGAGAAACCTTCGCGGAAAACCGTCAGCAAGTGCTGGTACATCGGATGATGAAACTCGATGCCCGATAGTTCGCTCAACATATAGTGGCACAGCGAGACGTTAGGTTCCAAATCTTCCCGCGCGAAATTGACCAGCAACCGGATGCACTCCTGCTCGTGCTGCGTCACCGGGTCCTGGCGAGTCAGTTCGACGGGCGGCTCCATCCGCTCTTCCACGCTCTGTTCCGCTCCCGCTGTCAGGTCGCCAGGGCCGTCGGGAAGACTCGTTTGCGCCCGGCGATCCTGCGTCCTTGCTTTGGCGGCTTGCTCTTTCCTGATAATTTTATTCCCCTCCGAAATCAGCGTTTGCTCGTCCACGTGCATCAAGTCAGCGATGCGAGGGAAGAAAATCTGCCGCTGGATTGGGTCAGGGATTTTAACGATGCTGCTGACCACGTCGGTGATTACGGCGGCGCGGCGGAATGGGTCGTTACCCGCGTCGGCCAGCAAGGTCTGCGTTTTGAACGTGATAAAATCGCTGGCCGACGCTTGGATGTACTTTTTGAACTCCTCCGCCCCCACGCGTTGCACGTAGCTGTCGGGATCTTCGCCGTTCGGGAAGGTCACGACGCTGACGTTCAGCCCTTCTTCCAGCACCAAATCCAGCCCGCGCAGGGCGGCCTTGATGCCCGCCGGGTCGCCGTCGTACAGAATCGTGACGTTAGGCGTGAAGCGGCCGATGAGCCGGATTTGCTCCACCGTCAGCGAAGTACCCGACGAAGCCACCACGTTTTCGACACCCGCCTGATGCAGCGACACCACGTCGGTATAGCCCTCCACGAGGTAGCAGACGTCGAGTTGGCGAATGCTGTTTTTGGCTTGATAAATCCCGTACAGAACATCGCTCTTGTGATAGACGTCCGTCTCCGGCGAGTTGACGTACTTCGGCTGGTGGCCCTTAGCGTTGGGGTCGGTTTTGAGAATCCTGGCCCCGAAGGCGATGACTTTTCCCGCTACGTTATGAATCGGAAAAATCACCCGGCCCCGGAAGCGGTCGTAGCCGTCCGTCGGGCTGCCCTCGCGGCGAATCATCAGCCCGGCTTTTTCCAGTAAATCGGCGTTATGGCCTTTGGACAAGGCTTCCTGCGTGAGAGCATCCCATGCTTCGGGACTGTAACCCAGCTCGAATTTCTGGCGGATCGTCTCGTTGAAGCCGCGCTCTTTCAGGTAGCTGAGGGCGATGGACTGGCCTTCTTCGGTTTCGGTGAGTTGTTTTTGGAAATAATTCTTGGCAAAATTCAGGACGATGTACAGGCTCTCGCGTTCGTTTTGCCGCTGTTCCTGCTCGTCGGTGAGTTTTTCTTCCTGGACTTCGATGCTGTATTTTTGGGCGAGGTGTTTAAGCGCTTCGCCGTAGCCGATGCCGTCGATATCCATCACGAATTTGATGGCGTCGCCCGCCGCCCCGCAACCGAAGCACTTAAAAATCTGCCGCGCCGGATTGACGTTGAAAGAGGGCGTCTTCTCGTTGTGGAACGGACAGCAAGCCGTGTAGTTGGAGCCGCGCTTTTTCAGTGAAACGTAGTCGCCCACCACCTCTACGATGTCGGTGGCTTGTTTAATTCTATCGACTGTCTCGGGGTTTATCATTTGTTGGGCTTGTTTAAGGTAGATTACGCCCCGTTTCCAAAGTACAATCGAAGCCTTGGAGAGGCTGAGAAGCTGTTTTGGTTAATCTGCAAAAGCGAAGAGGCGGGCTATATTGATGAATGTGAATAAAAAAATACAGCCGCTTCGTCAGTCCGATCAGACCTCCCCGCTGCAAGTTGGCAAGTTATTGAAAAAATCATCCAAGTCCGTCCCGGCGGGGAACCGCGCCGCAGCAAGTGGGAAATGAAGGAAGTCGTCAACCGCATGACCGAAAACCTTGCCTCTGACGAACTGCTCAGGTACCTACAACCGCTTCACTTCAATCCAAATATCCGAATTCCGCCCCTTATCGTCGCTGCACGAAATTTTGACGCGGCCCGGCGGCGGACTCATGAACACGGCTTCGGTCGGGCTACTTTTTTGGTAAAGCTTGTCGTTGACGTACCAGAAA
>JBBSKK010000076.1:0-9649 GCA_038256395.1 Cytophagales bacterium
GCACCTTTCTCAATGGAAGAATTAAATTTTTCTCCGTTCGTCAGTTCAAGCGCCTGTAATAAATTGGCTTGTGAACTGCGGCTCGTACTGACTGTTTCGCGATTGGGCCTCCCCAAGGCGGTCAAAAAAGGATCGTTCTTGACCAACGACGCGCGGGTAAAGGGAATTTCCTGCATGATACTTTCAGGCAGGCGTTTGAGCACTACCGCCGAGTCAGGATAAACGGGGTTGAAGGCCACGCTCACCGCATCGGCGAACTGCTCGGCGGTAAGGCGGCGGCGTACCATGCCGTTGAACACGTAGCTGGGGGCCGTGAGCAAATCCGGCTCCTTCACGCCGACGGAGGGCATTTGGTAGGTTTTGGAAGTCAGGATGGTGAACATCAGTTTTTTGATGTCGTAATCATTTTTCACGAAATCGTAGGCCAGCCAGTCGAGCAAATCCTGGCTCCACGGCAGGTTGTCCATCACGTCCACGGGTTCCACGATGCCTCGCCCCATGAGTTGCGCCCAAACCCGGTTGACGAGCGTCCGGTACAAGCGTCCGTCCTTGGGCTGGGTCAGGAAGTCGGCCAGTTCGCGCAGCCGCTGCTCGGTGGGAGCATCCACGCTGATTTCGCCTAACTCTTTAAATAAGATACCCCTTCCGGCCATTTTTCCGGTGGGCTGGTCGCAACGGTTTATTTCCAGGAGCGTGTCGGAAAAAACGTTGGCGAAAGCGTAGGCATCGGCCAGCTTCCAGTCGCTCACGAAGCTGTCGTGGCAAGAAGCGCATTTGAGATTCAAGCCCAAGAATACCTGAGCCACGTTCTGCGCTGCCTGCATCTCCACGCGCTGGCTCGAATTGATGGTGCCGCGCCACTTGATGCCCTTCACAAACCCGGCAGATTCCTCGGTCGGGCTGACGAGTTCGCGCACAAACCAGTTATACGGTTTGTTGGTTTTCAGGGAATTGTAGAGCCACTTCGTAATATCGAAGCGCCCGCCCGTGATGTAGCCCGTGCCGGAATAGTCGTTGCGCAGGGCGTCGTTCCAGAAGGTGAGCCAATGCTGGGCGTAATCTTCGTTGCGGTTCAGCAATTCCTGAACCAGAATTTCCCGCTTGTCGGGGCGGGTATCGGCCATGAACGCCACCACCTTTCGAGGTGGTGGCAGCAAGCCGATGACGTCAAGGAACACCCGGCGAATATACATGCGATCACTTACGGGTTCTTGCCAGGCGACCTTATTTTTCTTGAAATAAACATTGACGAACCGATCGACGGGATTGGAAAGCCCGGCTACGGCGGGTGGCAAAGCAGGATTCCGCGGGGCGAGGGGCGCAATGCGGTAAATGCTCTTCTCCTCCCCTGTGGGCCAGGGCGCGCCCTCTTTTATCCAGAATTCAAGAACCGCCACTTCCTTTTCCGTCAGCCTTTTGCCCTTGCTGGGCATGGCATCCTTGTGGCCCACGGGTAGGGTGATGCGACGAATCAGCTCGCTTTTTTCGGGTTCCCGGGCCACGACGACAATGCCGTTTTCGCCACCCTTGTCGATAAATTCCCGCTTATCGAGCCGTAGTTCGCCCTTACTTTTGGTGGAGCCGTGACAACTGTAGCAATTGTGCGCCAGAATGGAGCGTACTTCGAGATTTAGTTCCGCCACCTGCGTTTCGGTGAGCGGCTGGCCGCTGTTGGAAGCAAACGAAAACTGAGTCGCATCAAAGTCGGTTTCTCTTGCCTCTTGCCCATAAGGCAGTACACTGGTCAGGTAATCGTCGCCGTGGGTAAGCATGGCTCCCAGATGTCCGGCGACCGTGACGCCGACTACGGTAACGATCAACGAACTGCGGAATAAATTGACGCGTCCCGAACGCAGCAGCCACAAAGACAGCAGCGCGAGCGACATGGTGGCGATGCCCGCCCATTGGTGAAACTGCACCGTGTCGCCGCCGTAATCCTCAACATTGGCCAGCAGCAAACCAAAGGCCACCGCCACCACCGAACACACCGCGCCAATCCAGACCAAAGCGGTGGTCCCCGCGCGGAAATTACTGGTGCTTTTTCGCCAGTCCAATACTTCCAGCAGCAGGGCCACGCACAGCAGACCCACCGGGAAATGCACGATCAAGGGGTGGAGCCTACCGAGAAATTGCCAAAGCCAAAAGTTTTCCAGAGATTCCAGTAATACCATAGTTTTTACAAAACCCGAATTTTACGGGATAAGTTTGGGGTAGTCAACCCCAAACCACCCAGAAATCAGTATCCCGGATTTTGGGTGAGTTTTGTATTGATTAATATTTGGGGGGCGGGAATCGGGAAATAATACTCGTTTTCCTCATAGATGTAGTCCAGCACGTTGAACGCTATGCCCCCGCGATTGACGGTGGGATTGGACTTTTCTTTGGCCGCGTAAGCATTCATGAACTTCGCGAGTTCGGCGGGTGTCTTGGTTCTTTTTAAATCAAACCACCGCTGGTTTTCAAAGGCCAATTCTATGCGCCGCTCGTGCAGAATAGCCTCCCGCAGGGCCGTTTTATCCAATCCCTGTTTGGGAGCCAGTCCCGCCCGGCTGCGCACCTGGTTTAGGTAACCGAACGCCTCACCCGTCGGCCCCGACTGCTCGTTGGTGGCCTCGGCTAACATCAACAGCACATCGGCGTAGCGCAGAATGGGCCAGTTGTTGTTGGTGCGCCCGGCGATGGTATGGGGGTGGTTGTACTTGATGACGTAGGGTATCGGGTAGTTAACGCCGCTGAGCGTGTACCCTTCCTTCAACGAAAGATCTTTCCTCAGATCACCCTTTTCGTAATCTGCGATAAGGTCGTTGGTTGGGATATTGCGCCCGGACGGATTGATATTGGCGTAGCCCGTGATGGCACCTTTCGACAGCCGGGGCGCGAAGAGGTAGGTGAAATTGCTCCATTCGCCCAGATCGTTACCGCCCTGGTACTGGATCTCGAAGATAGATTCTTTGCCATTCTTTTTCGCCGGGTCGAAGTTGTCCGCGTAATTGGTGTTGAGCGAGTACCCCAGGGCGGTTACCTGCTTGAGCGCGGCAACGGCCTCGGCGTACTGCTTGCGGGTCAGGTAGTATTTTCCCAGCAGGCTGAGGGCCGCTCCCTTGGTTACGCGTCCCGCTTCGTTGGCTTTGTAGGTGGCAGGCAGGGCATCGGCAGCTTCTTTCAGGTCTTTCTCTATTTGCGCGAACACCTGCTCCTGGGGCGACCGCACCAGGTCGAACGCTTCGTCGGGCGTCTTGAGCGTGGAAGTAACCAGCACCACATCGCCGAAATACTGCGCCAGGTCGAAGTACAGGAAGGCGCGGATGAATTTGAGTTGCCCGCCGATCGCCTTTTTGTCCGCCTCCTCGATCGTACTGGCTTCTAGTTTTTCCAGCGTATTGTTTGCGTTAAAAAGCGCGGAGTAATAGCTGTTCCACAGGTTGGATATCTCGCCGTTGCCGGGGTTCACCGTAGAAAACTCGAAGGCTTCCCAGCCAGCCGCGCCACCCCGGTCCAGGGGATTGAAGTCCAGGGTGGTGTTGTCGGAGTTAAATTCCTTGAAAATATAGGCCGAGTTGGTAATAGATTGCAGTTGGCCATACACGCCATTGAGTGCTTGCTGTAGCTGGGTGGTGTTCTTGAAAAATAGCCCGGATTCGATCCTGGTAGGATCAGTAGTGACCAAGAAATCTTGGCAGGAGAACTGAATGCCGCCCAGCAGTAATAGGGTGAAGATGATTATCTTTTTCATAATTTTAATGTTCAGAATGTTAGGTTAATACCGCCCGAGAGCGTGCGGGGAACAGGATAGGCCTCGTCGTCACTACCTAGGTTGTTGCCGCCGCGTACGCCGGCGTCGGGGTTGTTGCCGGGATATTTAGTAAAGACGAACAGATTGGCCGCATTGACAAAAATCCGGGCGTTGCTCAGGAAGTTTTTCAGTTCGGGTAAACGGTACCCGATGCTTACATTCCTCAGCCAGATATTGCTCGCATCGTAAATGTAGCGCTCACTGCTTTCCCGCGACCATTTAAAGTAGTTGGTGCCGCCCTGTGAGTTCTTGGCTAGAGGGTTAGAGCCCGGATTCTCCGGCGACCGCCAGCGGTCTTTGGCTTTATCCAGGACGTTGAACACCCCATCCATATTCATAGTAGAGGCTTCGATGTTGCGGTACACGTCAAAATCGTGCGCTCCCATGAACAGCACATTGATATCGAATCGTTTGTAATCGGCAGCAATCGTCCAGCCCCAGTTAAATTTAGGGTTAGGGTTGCCGATTTCGACCATATCTTGCGTGTCGTAGGTAATGACCCCGTCGCCGTTGGTGTCCTCAAATATCATTCCGCCGGGAATGACGCCGTCCTGCCGGGGAGCAGCGTCGATTTCGGCCTGGGTATTGAAGATACCCAGCTTGCGGTAGCCGTAGATCATGCCGATGGGCCGCCCGACCTTCTGCACATTGTAGCCGCCGTAGAAGCTACCCGTCCACAAGGCGTCGTTCTCACCCTTGATGGCTAGGATTTTGTTGCGGTTGAAGGAGATGTTGAAATTACTTCGCAGGTTGACGGCCCTAACGCGGGTCTGGTAATTAATGGCCAGCTCCACACCCCGGTTTTGAACTTTACCGATGTTGGCCAAGGCACTTGTGAAGCCCGATACTGAAGGGATCGAGATAGGCAGCAGCATATCGTTGGTGATACGATTGTAATATTCAGCCGTGAAAATCAGTCGGTTATCGAACAACGACAAGTCCATGCCGACATCTACCTGGTTTGATTTTTCCCAGGCCAGGGCTTGGTTGGCGAACGAACTCACGACCTTTCCGGGTGCAATGGCATCGCCCAGGATGTAATTGTTGGTGTTCATAAACGCCAGGCTGGAATAATTACCGATGTTGTTGTTGCCTGTCATACCCCAGCTCGCCCGCAATTTCAGGTCGGTGAGCCAGTCAGTTTTGGGTATGAACGACTCCTCGGATAGTCGCCAGCCAGCCGATACCGCCGGGAAATCGCCGTATTTGTTTTGGGCCCCGAACCGCGAGCTGCCCTCCCGTCGCATTGACGCCGAGAACAGGTACTTGTCCTTATAAGCATAGTTGACGCGGGCCAGGTATGCGAGCATGGTCCAGCCGTATTCGTAAGTATTGGACGAGCGAATAATGGCCGCCCCCAAATAGGGTACCAGGTCGTCGGGGAAGGTATTGCCGGAGCCATCCACGCCTTTCACGATTTCCTGTTGTGCGTTGAAGCCCACCAGCATATCCAATTGGTGGTTTTCACCCAGGCTGGGTGCATAGGTCAGAAGTTGGTCGGTCGATATGTTGTACAGCTGGTCCGTAATTTCGCGGCCCGTAGCAATGCGTGGTGGAAAGCCGTTAAGCGGTGTACCAATAGTAGATGGAACGAATTCCCGATAATTGTTGAAATTTAGCCTGGCGTTGACCGAAGAGCGGAACTTTAGCCCCGGCAGCAACGTGAATTCCAGGAAGGCGTTGGAGAGTATGTCAGCAATGTTCCGCTTCCTAATGGCATTTTGCAGCACGAACACCGGGTTAGGGAATCCGAAAACACCGTCATTGCCGCCAATATAAGGGCGTATGGAGCCATCGTCATTATAGATCGGCTCGCGAGGGTCCATGATGAGCGTCGATCCCACCAGGTTACTCCGCCCGGTGACACTAGCATTGGAACTAGCCAGATTTTGCCGGGAGTAGGTACCGTTCAAGTTTAGCCCCATTGACACAAAGCGGTTGATTTTTCCACCCAAGTTGGTACGAACCGAAAAACGTTCGTAATCGGTGTTGATAACGGAGCCTTTTTCCGTGTAGTAGCCCGCCGACACCGTCGATTTAATGGGGCCTTGGCCCGATGATAACGTGAGATTATAGTCCGTGTAGGGCGCGTTGTTGTTCAGGATAGCGTCGTACCAGTCGGTCGAGTATTTCGTTTGCTCGGGAAAGCGGTAGCCGATGGGTACCTCCTCGATGGCGGGTTCCCTATTCTTGAAGTAGCGGATGCCATCCATGAAAACCTCCTTTTTGAACTGGGCGAATTCCACGCCGTTCAGCACCGTTACCCGGCGCGATTGCGGTATGCTCTGCACACCGTAGTCCACCTTGAAATTCAGGCTCACTTTGCCCTCCTTGGCGCTTTTGGTGGTAATCAGCACCACGCCGTTGGATCCGCGTGCGCCGTACACGGCGGTGGAAGCGGCGTCTTTCAGGATGGAAATGCTCTCGATGTCGTTGGGGTTAAGGTTTTGGCCCACCGAAGTACCCACGGCGAACCCGTCGATGACGTACAACGGATCGCTGCCCGCCCCGAGGGAGCCAATGCCCCGCACCCTTACTTCAAACTGGCCACCAGGGGCGCCATCTTTTTGCTTGATAACCACGCCCGGTGCTTGTCCCTGCATGAGGCGCGTTACGTTGGAGGCTGGTACTTCGCCGATGTCGTCCATGTCTATTACCGACACGGCGGAGGTGATGTCGCGCTTGCGCTGCGAGCCGTAGCCTACCACGACCACTTCGTCCAGGGACTTATCGTCCACCGCCAACGACACGTCCAGTTTGGTCTGGTTACCCACCAGAATTTCCTGCGGCAAATAACCCACGAATGAGAATATGAGCGTGGCCTCGCCATTGGGGACATCGAGGCGGTATCGGCCCTCGGCGTCGGTGGTGGTACCCCTCGCCGTGTTTTTGATTACTACACTCACACCCGTCAGAGCGATTCCCTTCTCGTCCCGAACCTGCCCACTGATGGCTTGATCTACCGCCACTAACGCAGGGCTGTCGGACACGGGTATTTTTTCTAAATCGACCGAAGCCGCTTCGCGGTTCAGGACGATGCGCCCACCCACTACCTGGGCGGCGACGTGGTCAGGGCTGAAAACCGCTTCCAGAATCTCGGAGAGCGGTTTGTTGTCAAATTTGAGGGTCACTTTCCGCTGGATGGGCAAAGACCGTGAACTATGGACGAACTTTACATTCGCCAGGTTTTCCAATTGGGTCAGGACTTCTTTGATCTCCGTTTTCTTTACTTGGATGCTGACGCGGCGGTCGAGTAGTTCCTGGGCGGAGGCGTCGCGGGCGTGCAGTTGGTTGGCCAAAATCGCGAGCAGACAAAACTGGATGAGCGAAAACCGCATGAGCAGGCGAATTGAAGGGAAGGATTGTCGATGTTTTTTCATGGGAATTGGGTTGGTTTTATGAATAAACTTTTTTAGGGATAGGATTTTATTACTCACAGTTGCCGCCGGATAAAACGATGTTGGTACCCTTCACCTCGAAAGTGGTTTGGAGGGCGGCACCTATTATTTCCAGTTTGGTGTAGAGGGGCTGCTGCGAGAGGTCGGCTGTGAAGGGGCAAGAGTGGAGCGATTCATTAACCAAAACAATTTTTACCCCGTACACTTCTTCGATTCGGCTTAGCACCTGATCCAATGGCACTTCTTCAAACTGGAAAATATCTTTTTCTGCTGCAAAGGTAGGAGGGAGGCCGATGGGCAAAGGGGTATCCACTAGCCCCATGACGAAATGTTTGTTTCTGGCAAAATAGGTCACCTTTTGGTTGGGCGTCAGCACGACGCCATCCGCGTCCGAACGGGGAGAGTTTGTTCCTCCCGACGGGGCTTTTTCCACGACCACCCGGCCCGTGGCCACGCTGACCTCGAAGTTTTCTCCCTCCGACCGAATCCTGAAGCTGGTGCCTACCACTTTGGTGAGAATATCGCCGGAATGCACGACAAAAGGACGGTCTGCGTCTTTGGCTACGTTGAAAAAGGCGTTTCCTTTTAACTGTACCGACCGCAACTCCGGCGGCATGGGGGTGGCATAACGGATGCTGCTGCCCGGTTCCAGCGAAATGCGCGTGCTGTCTTCCAGGACAAGCCATCGGCTGTCGGAACCCGTATTTCGTTCCTCATGCCATCCGCCTGTGGACAGAGCTTGTTCCGAACCACCCGCCCGCTCGGGGAGAAGATTATTTTGCTGAATCAGGTAGGTAATCCCGAAAATGAGCAATATACTGGCCGCTGCCCAGTACCAGGGCTGAGGCTGCCACCACCTGCGCTCCCGACTTGAAAGGACGCTTATTTCGTCGGGGCTGATTTGGTCTTTGATTTTTGCCCAGAGCGTTTCCTGTAATTCTTCTCTGGAAACGGGACTGGATTTTTCATCGTATTCGTCGTCCAGCAGATTGTACCAACGATCCATTACCTGCTTTTCAGCGGGGGTACAAGAGTTGTCCAGATAGCGCTGGAGCAAGGCGAGAAAAGCTTGGCGGTTCATTGGTGACATTAGATTGAATAAGATAGGCTGACGAATTCATCCCGACCCTACCTAATACGTCAACCAAGTCGCGTATCTCCGCAACCTATCCGGTTTTTTATTTGAAAGTTTATATTTTTTGAAGTGCTGCGTCCAGAAATTCTTGATAATATGCTATTAGGCAACAAGCGTCAGGATAGGGCATTCCAGCACCTCGGGGAAAGACAAACAGAGAACGCCGCCAATAATGTATTCCCGAAGATGGAGCCTGAGCGAGCGAAGAGCCTGGGTGATGTGGTACTCGACGGTTCTTTCGGGAATACCGAGCATCGCTGAAATTTCGCGCACCGATTGATTATCCAGGCGGTTCAATCGAAAGATGCTTTGGGTCTTGTCGGGCAGTTGTCGCAGTCCCTCCTCGATGGCGCGGTTGAGGTCGCGGTAGGCGAGTTCTTCCTCGGTTTGTCGGGAGGAGTCGAAACCTTCGTTTGCCAAAATCTGGGTTTCGTATTCCTGCCGGACAATACGGGATTTTATAATATTGAGAATCCGGTATTTGACCGAGCTGAACAAATACTTTTTCAAATCCTCGATCTGCGCCTCCGCCCGCCTTGTCCAAACGTTCACGAACAAATCCTGGACGACTTCTTCGGCGTTTTCGTGGGAAAAGAGCTTACGACGCGCCACCACGAACAAACCATGCCAATAACGGCGGTATATTTCCTGGAAAGCCCCCTCGTCGTCGGCCCGCAGCAGCTTGACCAGCAGCGCATCGCTCAACGTACCATAATCCGTGTCGGAGAAGTTTTGCATACCGAATGTCCCTGTAATCTTATAAAGAACCGTCCCATACCGTCCTACTTGACCCGCCTTTCCAGGCATTCAAAAATACCTGCTCAGAGAAAATGAACCACAAAAAAAGAAGGTCTGCCAATATCCAAAGACATCGACAGACCCTAAACGATTGGTAAGCTGAATATGAGTAAGGCTGAAACACAGGGTCAAGCACTCTCACCTGTCAACTATCGATTCTCCACTAAATTAAGCTCCCAACGTCCAATCCCCGCGATAGTCGCGCTTCACAAACTGGTTGGCGGCGTCGAAGTTGGTCACTTTCATATTCTTACCATCCCACAGCAACTTTTTGCGGCCAGGGTAGGTAAAACCTTTGCCGTCTTCGCGCGCCTCGCGCAGGTTGTAGCTGCGGATGCCGAGGTTGCCCATGATGACGGTTTCGGTCAGCGGTCCGGCATAGTCGAACGACGAGCGCAACTCCTTGTGCTCCTTGCTGTTAAACCCAGCCTTGCAGGCATCGATCCAGGCGACCTGGTGGCCAAACTCCGGCATGGGGGTGTATTTGGTATCGAATTTACCCTGCTCCAATTCCAGCTTTTTGCC
>JBBSKK010000077.1:0-9631 GCA_038256395.1 Cytophagales bacterium
CTTTTTACATTTTCGGCCTGTCGATCTTGTTTGTCTTCCTATTCCTGGCGGCGCTCTACGAAAGCTGGTCGGTGCCCTTCGCGGTGCTGTTGGCCGTTCCCATCGGGGCGTTCGGGGCCATCGTAACGCTATCTTTGTTCAAAGGGCTTTCCAACAACATTTACGCTCAAATTGGCCTGCTGACACTCATCGGTCTAGCCGCCAAGAACGCGATTCTAATCGTGGAATTTGCCAAGGAACGCGTCGATCAGGGTGAGTCCATTCGGCAGGCCACGATGGAGGCGGTGCGGCTGCGGCTGCGGCCCATCGTCATGACCTCCCTGGCCTTTATCCTGGGCGTGTTGCCTCTGGCCTTTTCCAGTGGCGCGGGGGCAGCGGCCCGCCAAACCATCGGCTGGACGGTGCTGGGCGGCATGGTCGCCGCCACGCTGCTGGCCATTTTCGTGGTGCCGGTGCTGTTTTCGAGCATCGGGAAGGTGGCGTACGGAAGGAAGGATTTGGATGAAGTGGGGGAGGCGTCCTAATTGTGCCTCTTCTTCTTTTGCGTCGGATCGCGTTACAAACGCGAGGAGATGTCCGCGCCCGATTGAAAATTGGGCGCGGCCCGGCTAGGGCGAGCGAGGTATTTAATAAAAATAGAAAACTGTTCAAGCTGACCGCAACTTACCTACTGGCGGAACAACAAATTGCCTCACCTCCGCTCGACTCACTTTCTGCTCCGCTTTCCACAGATCATATTTCTTCTGCAGATTCAGCCACAGATCTGCGCTTGTGCTGAACGCTTCGGAAAGTTTTACCGCCATCTCCGGGCTGATGCCGGAGTGATTGTTTAAAATGAGTGAAAGCGTCCGGCGGTGGACGCCTAGGCCATCGGCAATTTCTGTGATGGTGTAAGCCTGTCCGGTTTCCTCACGTAATCCTTGAATCATACCTCCCAAAATAGCGCCGGGATGGGCGGGACGCATTCCTCGCTTCAACATTTCTTTTTCTGTTTAGTGATAGTCAATGTAATCGACGTCATAAGCGTTTCCTTCTACAAATCGAAAAATAATCCGGTAGTTGGCACTTACTCGAACCGAATGAAAATCTCGGTACTCGCCGCTCAATTTATGCAGCCGATAGCCGGGAATATCCATTTGTTCGATGGTATCGACTGCATCTAGCAACGTCAGTATCTCCCGAATTCGACCCACAAGATGTGGGGTTAGTTTAGAAGTGTTTTCGTTTTCAAACAGTAGCCGCAACCCTTTGTGCCGAATACTTTCAACCATAACACGAATGTAACAAGACTTATCACAATGTTCGAAATAAAATTAGCTTATGTACACACTCGCTTTAAATCAACGATTTGGTTGTCAATAAAATCATGGAAGGTAGACGGGCGAGCCGCCCGAGCGCAGGCCCGCCCATACCACATTTAGTTCGGATAATTCAAAGTCGGGAGTCGGATATTTCAAAGTTGAGGGCTGGATATTTCAAAGTTGGATGGATAACTCGTTGAAAATTAAGGATAAACGAGTGTAGGCATACTACTCATCTCAGCTTCTCATTTATCACCTTAGCTAAATCGTACCCCTCGATGCCGTTGGCGATTGCGTAGTCAGAAATCATGGAGTCTGATGTGTCGATTATTATCATTCGGCCGTGTCGAACATCAGGAATTCAGCAACCTGACCATCGTCATCCATGATGACTTTTTTATAGATTCTCTGGTAAGGAGGTTGTGCCACCAAGGCAGAAAATTGATTCAAAGTTTTGTTATTGTTCTCTACCAAATATGAGATGACTATCTCCCAAACCTTCTGCTCTTTATTGTAAGTACCCTGTTCGAGCCTGAAATCGGGCTTTTCCAATGGTGATAAATCCCGCAACTGAGTGGTTGCGTTATGCAGCAGGTCTTTCAGATTCATGGTTTTCATAGCCGTAGCTATCGAGTTTGATTTATTTCACCCTATTAAAAATGCCACTAAATTACCTTTGGGGATGATTTTGTCAGGAGGAGTCGTAAATATACAAACAAACCCTTATTTTGCTGCTGCACCCACAACCCTCCCACAACTCCACCATGCTCCTCACGCCCAAGACTACTTCAAAATCCCTCGACCCCGCCTACAAGCTACGCCCCGAGCGCGAGCAAATCGAACGTTTTAAGGCGAGTTTTAAAACCCTGTTCGGCCACATCGACGAGCGGGAGAGCGAGGAAAACGTGAAGGATCACCTCATGGATTTCCTGAAAGCCGTGTATTACCAGGATACCTGCCTGATTGCGCCCAAGGGCAAGACCGACTTCGTGATTCACCTGGGCAAGGACGCGGCGAGTCGGGCGGGGGTGTTGTTCGAGGTGAAGCGGCCGGCCAACCGCAGCGAAATGGTGAGCCGCGAGAATCTGAATACCAAGGCATTTCACGAACTGTTGCTATATTACTTTCAGGAGCGCTCCCGCGACCGTAATTCCGACCTGCGGCACTGCGTGGTGACCAACGTGTACGAGTGGTATATCTTCGATGCCGCGCTGATCGACCGCGTGTTTTACCGCAATTCCTGGCTGCAGAAAGAGTACAAAGCCTGGGCCTCGGGACAGAAGGTGAGCAAGAACAATGACCTGTTTTACAAAGAAATAGCCAAGCCTTTCCTGGCTGAGTTGGACGAGGAAATTCCGTTTACCTACTTCGACCTCCGTACTTACCAGAAAAACGTAAACGACCACGACCCGACCAACGACAAGGCGTTGCTGCCGCTCTACAAGGTACTGTCGCCCGCGCACCTGCTCAAGCTGCCCGCCACCACCGACAGCAACCGCTTGAATCCGCGCTTTTATACCGAATTGCTGCACCTGATCGGGCTGGAAGAAACCAAGGAAGGAAACAAAAAGGTGATTCGGCGCAAGGCGGCGGGGCAGCGCGACGAGGGTTCGCTGCTGGAAAACACGATGATCGAGCTTGAAACTTCCGGCAAACTCTTGCACCTCAGCGATCCCGGACAGTACGGCCGCGCCCACGACGAACAGCAGTTCAGCGTGGCGCTGGAACTGTGCATTACCTGGGTCAACCGGATTTTGTTCCTGAAACTGCTGGAATCGCAACTGGTGAAGTACCACCGCGGCGACCGCGCCGCGCTGCCCACGCTCGGGTACCTGTTTGCGTTTCTGGATGCCTATGATTTTGCGTCCGAAAGCGGCGACGATATTCAGGAGAAAGACCGGGTGCTGATCAACGCCAGCGTACTGGGATTGATTTTTGAAAAAATAAACGGCTACAAGGATGGCTCGTTTTACACGCCGGGTTTTATCACCGAGTATATGTGCCGCGAAACGATCCGCAAAGCCGTGGTGCAGAAGTTCAACGACGCCCACGGCTGGCAATGCGCCGACTTCGCCGCCTTGCAGGATCAGGATCTCGACCGCCCCCGCGCCAACGAACTCATCGACTCCCTGCGCATCTGCGACCCCGCCGCCGACACTGCTTCTCTGGAAGCCGAAATAGACCAACTGGTGTACGCACTCTACGGCTTGACGGCGGCGGAGATTGCGTTGGTGGAAGGGTAGGGGAACGCGACTGCCACAATGGAGGTGAAAAATTTATAGGAAGTAATGAAAATGAAAAAAATGAAATTGAAACAAGCCATTTATTTGACTTTTATTTTGCTCAATGGATATACCGGTTTTTCACAAATTGAACCTCCATCAATAAAAATGAACTTTGGCAAAGGAATCCAATTTGCCACTGCCGATTCCTTGTTTACACTTGCATTGACTGGAAGGATACAAAGCTTATTTGAAGCAAGAAGGGATATTATAAACGAAAGCACGGGAGCCGACTTCCTGCTTCGCCGGTGTCGACTGAACTTTGAAGGAACCGCGCTGAACCCTAATTTTACTTACCGGATTCAAATAGGTTTTGCTCAGGGGGATATTACCTCCGCAAATAGTATGACGCAAAATAATTTAGTGCTGAGAGACGCCATGCTTTTTTTCAAAGCGAACGAGTGGCTTCGGGTTGGTTTTGGACAAACAAAACTTCCCGGGAATAGACAAAGACAAATTTCCTCCGCAAATCTCCAATTGGTAGAACGCTCTATTGCAAACAATAACTTTACGTTAGACCGAGACAAAGGTGTTTGGCTGTACTCAAATTTCAAGCTTGGTAAATCGTTGCTAAAATCTACCGTGGCCATATCGAGCGGTGAGGGCAGGATCGTTTCCGATAGAAATGGCAAACTCTCTTACGCCGCTCGGGTTGAGTTCTTGCCTTTGGGGGCGTTTTCCAACAACGGTGATTACATGGAAGCGGACATGGAAAGAGAAAGTAAGCCCAAACTTTCTATTGCAGGTGTGTATAGTTTGAACAATGCTGCAACCAGAACTATGGGGCAGCTGGGAGAATTTTTGTACAATTCAGAAACTGCCAATATTCAGTACTATGGCGGCGATCTGCTTTTTAAATACCGGGGCTTTTCACTCGAATCGGAATTGTACAACAGAAACGCTGACACGGGCGTAATTGTTGACCTAAGCGACAATACCCAGCGCAATTATGTAATTGCAGGTAAAACGTTTATGGTACAAACAGGCTATTTTCTGACTAAAAAAAATGAAGTTGCCATTAGATACGCTCAAATAACACCCAATGCCAGAATTGCCGAAATCATGGACGAGCAAAAAGAATACGTACTGGGATTCTCACACTATTTTAAGCAGCATAGTCTCAAATTACAATCTGATCTAACCTACCTTACGAATACGACCAACGAAAGCCTGATTTTGAGAGTTTCTGCGGTGTGTAGCTTTTAATTCAGGGCTTTGTCCTAATATAATATTTCAATGGCCCGCCCTAAAATATCTTGAATGACTTTGATGGGAATATCTTTCGCGGGGTCGATCAGCATGATTTTTATTCGCTTTCGATCTTCCGCCAATAAGGCCGAATGGTCGATCTGATTTCCGTCCATGATCGCCAAGTAAGGCTGCTTGTACTTTTTGTGAAAAGACAGGTAGCAAAACATTTCCTTTTTGTAGAAAAAAAACGGTAGCCGCCACTTCCAGGCCGGGACAATATGCTCGTCTTGGGCAAGAATAATATCACGCAAAGCCAGGAAACACCCGCGTACGGGTTCCTCCTGCTGCATATAGTAGTTGTCGAGTTCTTTTACGGTCATGCTTTGAGTTAGTGAATGGATAAGGAAGTGAATGCTGGTGACAACCCCTGTCGTCAGAGAATTCTTTCGTAAATTTTTGTCAACTGCCCGGCAATTTTTTCTGCCGAAAATTCTTGGATATGCTTCTTTCCGGCATCGGTAATTTGTTGGCGTAGGGTCTCGTTTTCCAGCAGTTGGTCAAGGCGGAAAGCCATTTCCTCCGAATCCATCGGGTTTACATAAAGCGCCCCCAATCCCCCCGCTTCTTCCAAACAAGAACCCGTTGCCGCCAGCACCGGGACGCCGCTGTGCAGGGCCTCTACAACGGGAATACCGAATCCCTCGAACAGCGACACGTAGGCAAACACTGTGGCTCCCTGGTACAAAGCGGGTAGATCCAGACTGGGTACTTTGTGCAGCAGAATCACCCTTTCGCTCAGTTTCAGTTCGTCGATTCGCTGCCGCAGTTTTTGGGCATAAGCCGTGGGGCGACCTACAATCAATAGCCTCACATTCTTTTGCGGGAGTTGCGCAAACGCCTCCACCAGTCGAATTTGGTTTTTACGCTCCTCGATGGTTCCCACGCAGAGAATGTACGTCTCCGACGGCACAAGGCCGTATTTTTCCTGAACTTTTAAAACTTCTGACGCAGCTATTTTCTTCTGAAAGGCGGATTGGCAATCTTGATAAACTACCTGAATACGCTGTGGATCAATTTTGTAAAATTCAACAAGATCGCTCTTAGTTTGCTGACTAATAGCAATTATCGAGTCGGCCTGCGCACAGGCGGCCTTGGTTTTGGCGCGGTAAAACTGCCGATCGAGCCAGGGGTAGAGGTGGGGGAAACGTTCAAAAATAAGATCATGAATCGTCACTACCGAGCGAATGCCCGCCGCTGCCAGTCCGCCGGGAAGTTCGTTGCTCAGGCCGTGGTAAAGCTGGATGTTGTCGCGTTTTAGGTCGCCGATCACGCCGTAGGAACGCCAGAGGGCGGGCAGTTGTTGATAGGGGAATGTCTGCGGTGTTTTGATCCGATTGGCGGAAAAAGATGGATAAAGATCGGTGCGGCGGCGCGGCGTGTAGGCGAGCAAGTCCACAGTCGGGGCGTGTTCGCGCAGGGCGTTCAGTACGAAGCGGCTGTAATTGCCCAGTCCGGCGGCGTTCTGGAAAGCCCGCTTGGCGTCGAAACCGATGCGCAGCGGGGAAGGGTTTTCGTTCATCGGCAAGAAAAAAGTACCTTTGGGAAAGAAATAGATTTCGGTTCTTTCCCGGCATGTTCTGCCAAGTATAAGCCATTTTTTTGGCAAAAATAAAAATACCTCGCTACCGAAACGGGTAGCCTGACTATGAAGCACAACAACACGCGCAAGCGCATCACGACGGCGGCGATTTCGCCCAAAGTCCAGGAAGAGTACCAGGTACACACGCTGCCCAACGGCATTCGCGTGGCCCACAAGCAGGTACTGCACACCCAGATCGCGCACTGCGGGATCATGTTCGACATCGGCAGCCGCGACGAGCGGCCCGAGCAGCAGGGGCTGGCGCACTTCTGGGAACACATGGCATTTAAAGGGACCGAGAAACGCCTCTCGCACCACATTATCAACCGCTTAGAAACCGTAGGCGGCGAACTGTACGCCTACACCACCAAGGAGAAAATCTGCTTCCACGCCTCGGTTCTCGACGCCCATTTCGACAAGGCGCTGGAACTGTTGGCCGATATTTCGTTCCGCTCCGTTTTTCCCGAGAAGCAAATCGAACGCGAGCGCAACGTGATTTTGGAAGAGATGTCGATGTACTACGACTCACCCGAGGACGCCATTCAGGACGATTTCGACGCGCTGCTTTTTCCCGGCCACGCGCTGGGCTACAACATACTGGGTATCCAGGAAACCGTCAAAAGCTTCTCGCGGGCGGATTTACGGGCTTTTATTTTGGAAAACCTGGACACCGAGCGCGTTATCGTGTCGTCGGTGAGCCGATTGCCCTTTGCCAAAGTAGTGAAGATGGCGGAAAAATACTTAAGCGAGGTGCCGCGCCAGCAAAGTACCCGGCAGCGTCACCCGCCCGAGACCTACCAACCCGTGCAACAGAAAGTGGAGCGCGTCCTCACGCAGGCGCAATGCGCGATGGGTCGCCCCGCTTACCCGCTCACCGACGACCGCAAGTTGCCATTCTTTGCCTTGGTCAACTTGCTGGGCGGGCCAGGCATGAACTCGCGCTTCAATATGTCGCTGCGGGAGCGCTACGGTTTCGTGTATTCCATCGACGCCAGCTACTTGGCCTACCTGGATGCGGGCTACCTGGGCATTTACTTTGGCACCGAACCCCGCCAATTGGAACGGAGCATTAATCTCATTCACAAAGAATTAAAACGCCTGCGCGAGCAACCGCTCACGCCCACCCAACTGCACCGCGCCAAGGTGCAACTCATGGGACAACTGGCCATGTCGGAAGAGAGCAATAACAGTTTCATGTTGATGATGGCCAAAAGCCTGCTCGATGTCGGGAAGGTAGAAACGCTACCCGCCATTTTTACCGAAATCGAGAATCTGACCTCGGCGCAGTTGCAGGAAATGGCCGTCGAAATGTTCGACGAAGAGGATTTCAGCTACCTGACTTTTTTGCCGGAGGAGTAAGTAGGTTTTAGGTTGTTAGGCGTTAGGTTGTTAGGTGTTAGCATATTGCCTAAAAGAGAGCCTAATATCTAACAACCCAACAACCTAATACCCAAAATGAACCCCAACCGTAGAACCTTCCTCAAAAACGCCACCGCAGCCTCCGCTCTGCTCGCTACGAGTGGCGTAGCCGCTGCCCGTCCGTCTTTTTCTTACATCAAAGACTTGAAAAAGATAAGCCCCAACGACAAAATCCGCATCGCCACCATCGGCATGGGAATTCAGGGCACCTACGACACCAGGGCGGCCTTGCGGGCCGCGCCCGACGCCGAATTAGTGGCCGTGGCGGACGTGTACGATGGAAGGTTGCAACGGGTGAAGGAAACCTTCGGCAAGGACATTTTTACCACCCGCGACTACCGCGAGATCTTGGTTCGCCCCGACATCGACGCCGTGCTGATCGTGACGCCCGACCACTGGCACGACCACATCACCAAAGCCGCCCTGAAAGCCGGAAAGCACGTGTACTGCGAAAAGCCGATGGTCCACCACATCGACGAGGGGTTATCGGTGATCGACGCCTGGAAAAAATCGGGTAAAACGATGCAGGTCGGCAGTCAGCGCATCAGTAGCTCGGCCTACGAGGAAGCTAAGAAAATGATTGCCGCCGGGGACATCGGGGCCATCAACTACGTGGAATCCAACAACGATCGCTTCAATTCCATCGGGGCCTGGAACTATTCTATTCCGCCCGATGCCTCGCCGCAAACCTGCGACTGGGATCGCTTTCTGGGCGATGCGCCCAAGGTACCCTTCGACGCCAAACGGTTTTTTCGCTGGCGCAACTACCGCGACTACGGCACGGGCGTGGCGGGTGACCTTTTTGTTCACCTCATCACGGGCGTTCACTACGTCACGGGTTCGCTGGGGCCGCAGCGCATTTTCTCCTCCGGCGAGCTGAGCTACTGGAAGGATGGCCGCGACGTGCCAGACGTACTGGTGTCGATTTTGGAATATCCCAAAACCGATATCCACGAGAAATTCCAGATGGTGCTGCGGGTGAATTTCGCCAACGCCGGGGCCATCAAGAACAATACCCGCATCATCGGCACCGAAGGACAAATCGAGTTCGATAACCAGGGGATTATTTTAACCAAAAAGAAGCTTCCCGTTGCGCCCGGCTACGGCAACTACGACAGCTACTTCACTTTTCCCGAAGAAACCCAAAAGGAGTTTGTGAAGAAATACGACGCGCAATACCCACCCGAAACCCGCCAGGCCGAACCCGTGAAGGAAGTGAAATTCACCGATCCCGAAAAGGAGGACGAACACGTTAACCACTTTGCCAATTTCTTCGACAATATGCGCAAGGGTAGTCAGGGTACCATCGAAGACCCGATTTTCGCCTTCCGCGCGGCGGCTCCGGTGCTGGCTTGTAATGAGAGCTACTTTGAGCAGAAGACGGTGTATTGGGATCCGGTGGCGATGAAGAAGGTGAAGGGAAAATAGTCCAGGAATAATGTTTCTAAATCACTACCCGAACACCGCCCACTGCGCCGCCGCCAAGGGAACCACGCTTAGCCGGGGCTGCCGGATCAGCGGGCTTTCCGCGAAAATCGGGCTCTCTTTTATCTGCTGAAATAAAACCGCTCGGTCGAAGGTTGAAACCGGTGCAAAGGTAACGGCCAGCCAGGAGGGGTCGTCGCTGGTCGTGTCGGCGGAAGGCTTTGTGGCTACCCGCATGATGCCCCAGGCTTTTCGCTCAAAATAAAACACCGCCTCATCTCCTACTTGCATCCGGGCCAGGTAGTTGCGCGCCTGGGCGTTGCGGATGCCGTAGAGGCGGAACTCACCTTGCGCCAGCACCCGCGCCCAGGTTC
>JBBSKK010000078.1:0-9627 GCA_038256395.1 Cytophagales bacterium
CGAGTTCCAGCAGGGGCAAGAACCAGCGGAAAATTTCTCTTGCTTCCTCAATTTTACCTGCTTTGGTCAGGCGGTAGATCGCCACGGTTTCGCGCGGGAAGGCGCAGACTAGGCCAGCAACCCAGCCATCGGCCCCCATCACGAGTTCTTCCATCGCCAGCGTGTCCACGCCGCAGAGGATTTTGAGGCGGTCGCCGAAGCGGTTGCGCAGGCGGGTGACGTTGGTCACGTCGCGGGTCGATTCCTTGACGGCCTGGATGTTGTCCAGTTCCAGCAGTTCCTCGAACATTTCCGGCGTGGTTTCGATCTTATAGTCCACCGGATTGTTGTAAATCATGATGGGCAAAGGCGTGGACTGAGCGACGGCCTTGAAGAAAGCGACCGTTTCGCGGTCGTCGGCCTTGTAGCGCATCGGCGGCAGCAGCATCAGGCCACTGGCTCCCAGATCGGCGGCCGACTCGGCTACTTTGATGCCCTCTTTGGTAGAGGCTTCGGAAATATTGAGGATAACGGGGATTTTACCACCGATTTTTTCGACGGAATGCTTTACCAGGGATTTCAACTCGGACTGAGTAAGCGTACTGGCTTCGCCGAGGGAGCCGCCCAGGATGATGCCGTCCACGCCAGCTTCCATTTGTGCGTGCAGGTTGCGCTCGAAGGCGGGCAGATCGAGGGTGTCGTCAGCGGTGAATTTAGTCGTAAGGGCGGGAAAGACGCCCTGCCAGTTAAATTTCATGGGGGAGGTGTTTGATGGTTGTTTTCAATAAGCCCGAAAAGTACGAACCCCAGCGTCTAAACACAAAAAAGGCCATCCAAACGATGGCCTAAAATAAAAAAAGTATAAAGCAGCGCGGAACCGCTTATGCAAATATTCAACTGAAAACGGCTGAGATTGAAAAAATCAGACTGATCTAAATTGGCGGGAAATTCTTTGCAAACGATCGACCGTAGAAACACCGTCGCGCTTGTTGCCGAAACGATAACGATCGGGTTGCTTTTGACGATTTTGCTCGACAAGGTAAGCAGCCAAAATTCCAGCAATAAGACTAACGAAGAAAAATATCAGCATTTCCATAGCAGGTCGTGATTTTAGTGATTTCAGGAATTATTAAAAAACTCCGTGCCATACTATTTGCTAGACCTGGAAGTAGAATTTTCTTGCTTTTCGTAGCATCATTTCCCCAGTGTGGGAGTAAAATTGGGGAATTCATTTTAACAAATACGTTCACCAACTGTTACCAAATCGTAATCATCAATTAACTTGCGCATTATTACCTTAACTCTTTACCTATTTTCACCAAAATCTTTTACTATCTATGAAAAAAATACTATTCACCCTGCTCGTGCTTCTGGTTGCTTCGACGGGAACAGTTTTCGCGCAGGATCGCGCCCTCAGCGGAACGGTCAACGATGAGAACGGGCAGCCCCTGCCGGGGGCCAGCGTTCTGCTAAAAGGCACCACCCGAGGCACCAACACCAGCGCCGAGGGAAATTTTACCATTAACGTGAACGGCGCAGGTACGCTGACCATCTCGACGGTTGGCTATGCGACCAAAGAAGTGCCGTTTACCGCCAGCCAATCCACGATTACTACCAACCTCGATTCGGATGTCCGCAGCCTGGGCGAAGTGGTAGTGACGGCGCTCGGTATTACCAAAGACGAGAAAACCCTCAGCTACGCTACCCAGCAAATCCAGACCAAAACGTTTGCTCAGGCGCGGGAACTGAACGTGGCCAACTCGCTCATCGGGCGAGTAGCGGGCCTCGACGTGGCCCGCTCGTCTTCAGGACTAGGCGGTTCTTCGCGGATCGTCCTGCGGGGCGACCGCTCCATCACGGGCAACAACCAGGCGCTGATCGTTATCGACGGTGTTCCCGTCGATAACAGCAACTTCAGCCCCGGCAACGCCAACGGTGGCCGCGATGGCGGCGACGGTATGTCGAGCATCAACCCCGACGACATCGAGTCGATGAGCGTGCTGCGTGGCGCGGCCGCTACTGCCCTTTACGGTAGCTTGGCTTCCAACGGCGCTATTCTTATCACCACCAAAAAAGGAGCTTCGCGGAAAGGGCTGGGCGTAACGATCAACAGCTCTTTCCAAGCCGAGCAACCTATGTTCCTGCGCAATTTCCAGAACGAGTACGGCCAGGGAAGCGCCGGGCTTTACAATCCGCGCTCTGAATTCAGCTGGGGGCCGAAAATGACCGGGCAGTCGGTGGCTTTGTGGGGACCCGACCCCGCCAACGCGGGCCAGACCTACAACATGACTCCGCAGCCTAACACCTACGAGAATTTCTATTCGACCGGGAGCCAGCTCTCCAACTCCGTAGCTTTCTCAGGGGGAAGCGATAAGACCCAGACCTACTTTTCCTACACCAACGTGGATGCCAAAGGAATCGTGGACAACAACAAGTTGAAGCGTAATATCCTCAACCTGCGCATTACCAACAAGCTGGGCAAGAAACTGGAACTGGATACCAAGATTACGTACCTGAACGAGCGGATAGATAACCGCCAGCAGACGGGCGAGGCCTTCGCTAACCTTCAGCGGCACATTCTTCGCCTACCCCGCAACATTTCGCTGGAACAAGCCCAGGATTTCGAGTATGTCGATCCCAGTACGGGTCGCTTGCGGCAGAATTTTTGGAACCCTGGCTCCAACGGCGGCCAGAACCCCTACTGGATCAAAAACCGGGTATTGGCCCGCGACAACCGCGACCGGGTAACGGGCTTCACGCAGTTATCTTACGATTTCACGCCGAACTTCAAGGTGCTGGGCCGGGCGGGTCTCGATAAGTACGTTGATAAATTTGAGGGGAAGTGGTACAACAATACCTACACCATTGCTGACAACGGCGACTACCAGACGCTGTGGCGCGAGACCTCGTTGTTCAACGTGGACGTGGTCGGGATGGACAACAAATCATTCAACCAGAACTTCGCCGTAAATGCCGTGGTGGGTGCCAACTTACAGCGTCGTAATTCACTCTCGCAAAGCACCTCCACGGGTGGCTTGAACCGCGACAATCTGTTCATCACCACCAATGCCCGGAGCCCGCAGGCCAACCGGGGCATCAACGAAACCGAGAAGCAAGGTGTATTTGCCACGGCTGACTTCACCTTCCGGGATGCTATCACCATTCAGGCATCGGCCCGCAACGACTGGTCGTCCACCCTGCCTGCCGCTAACCGATCCTATTTTTATCCTTCGATCGGTTTCTCTGGTGTCATTTCCAATTTAGTAACGATGCCTGCCGCCATTTCCTTCCTGAAAGTACGTGGCACCTACGCCCAAACGGGTAGCGACGCCAGGGCCTACCTGCTCAACCAGACCTACACCTTCTCGACGGGTGGCCCCAACGGATTCATCAGCCGCGATGGCGTGAAGCCTTTCCCGGATTTGAAGCCGGAGATCACGACTTCTTACGAAGGAGGTATCGAAATGAAGCTCTTTGGGAATCGGCTTGGCTTCGACCTGGGGTACTACCTCAGCGATTCCAGAAACCAACTTTTCAACGTCGCCATTCCTCCCGCGTCGGGCTGGTCGTCGGAGTTTATCAACGCGGGTCTGGTACGTAACTCGGGCGTCGAACTCACCCTGAACGCTACGCCGGTCAAGGCGGGTGACTTCCGCTGGGACCTCGACCTGAACTACGCCGCCAACCGCAACAAGCTCCTTGAACTCACGCCCGATCTGTCTGTTTTGAACCTGGCTGGCGACTTCTTCAACAGTGTCCGCGCCGTGGTTGGTCAACCCCTGGGCCAAGTTTATAGCCGAGGCTACGTTCGTGACGCCCAGGGTCGCATCAAAGTCGATGCGGCTGGTCTGCCGCAAATTACCCCCGGCACCACAGTGGACGTAGGCAACACCCGCCCCACTTGGACGGGCGGTCTCAGCAACCGGGTTTCTTATAAGGATTTTAGCCTGAATTTCCTGATTAGTGCGCGGGTCGGTGGCATCGTTACCTCCTTCACCAATGCGGTCATTTACGCCGATGGCGTCACGGAGCAAACCCTCGCCGGACGCGAATCGTTTATCTTCGACGGTGTGAAGGACGACGGAACCCCCAACAACATCGCGACTACTGCCGAGAAATACTGGCTGAAGGTTGGTGGCCGGAACACCCCTGCGGGCGAAGCTTTCACTTACAGCGCCACCAACATTCGTCTCCGGGAAGTTACGCTTAGCTACTCCCTGCCTGCTGCCATGGTGGCGAAATCGCCCTTCGCAGCCGCTTCGTTGTCAATTGTTGGTCGTAACCTATTCTTCCTGCTGAACAAAGCCGAAGGTTTTGACCCTGAGCTTACTGCCGGAGCACAGAATACGACCGTAGGTCTGGAATCATTCGCCATGCCTTCTACGCGTACCTTCGGACTTAATTTGAACCTGTCATTTTAACAAAAGAACTTCTGAATCGTTATGATTCAGACTATTAAAAATATACGAACATGAAAAAAAGATTGATCAAACTTATTATCGTCCCAGCGCTACTGCTGGCGACTTCGGTTGGCTTTTATGCCTGTACCGAAAAATTCGACGAGCTGAACACCGACAAGACCAAGCTCACTTCGCTGGACGGCTCTGCCATTGGTAATGCCTTCGCAGCCGCCCAGTATCGCTCCATTCAGGCCAGTTGGCAGACTTTCCAAAGTCTGTTCGCCGACTTGCAGTCGCAGTATTTCGCCAACGTAGCCATTAACTTTCCCTCCGACCGCAACGTGATGGTGGGCGGCTGGCTCAACGGAGCCTGGAACGGCTTCTATAGCAACGCTATCCCGCCCATGCTGGGGGTTTTGGACAATACCAAGCCCGGTGGAGCGAGCGAAAATGCCGCCGTTTACGCGATGATGAACATCTGGAAAGTACAGATGTTCCTGCCCCGCACCGACTACTGGGGGCCGATTCCCTACTCCAACGTAGGTAATGGTCTTAAAAGCGTAACCTACGATTCGCAGGAATCTATCTATAAGGACTTTGTCAAAATCCTCAAAGAGGGCGCCGCCAGCTTGCAAGCCTTCAAGGGCAAGAATGTGCTGGGCAACAACGACCAGGTGTATGGCGGCGATGTGGATAAGTGGATTCTATTTGCCAACACCATGAGGCTGCGTGTAGCAATGCGGATGTCGAAGGTCGATCCTGCTTTGGCCAAGACGGAGGCGGAATCAGCGGCAGCGGGTGGCTTGCTATCCACCAATGCCCATGACGGTTTTCTCAAAGTGACTCAAAACTCCCTCAACCCAATGGCTCAGGCCACGGCCTGGAACGAGTTTCGCATGAGCGCGGCGATGGAAAGCACCTTGAAAGGCTATAATGATCCGCGCATGAGCAAGTACTATGCCCCTGTGCCGGGAACGAATAATTTCAAAGGATTGCGCAATGGCTATTCACAGGTTCAGTTGGGTGATGCGGGCAATGCTGCCGGGGCAAACTCCAACGTCAACGAGCGCTTCCTTCCCGACAACCAGTTTACGACGCCCTTCCTGATCATGAATGCCGCCGAAGCGCACTTCCTGAAAGCCGAGGGTGCCTTGAAGGGCTGGAACATGGGGGCCGGTTCTGCTAAGGAATTCTACGAGAAAGGCATCGAAACGTCGATGCGCCAGTGGGGAATTACGGATGCTGCGGCCATACAGGCGTATATCAGCAGCACCACCACGCCTATCGCGCTTACCACGGGCCACTTGGTACCCTCAGCACCGTTGTCAGACATCCCGGTTAAGTGGGCTGATACCCCCGCCAAGCAACTCGAACAGATCATCACCCAAAAGTGGTTGGCTCTGTTCCCCAACGGCCACGAGGCCTGGGCCGAGTACCGCCGTACGGGTTATCCGAAGCTGTACCCGCGCATCAACTCGGATAATCCCGAGGTGCCTGCCACCGCAGTAGTACGCCGTACGCCCTACACGCAGGGGGAGTTCAACACCAACGCCCCCGGTGTGGATTCCGGCATAAAACTACTCGGCGGGCCGGATAACTCGGCCACCCGGTTGTGGTGGGATAAGCAGTAAAGTTTTGTTTAAATCAGTATGGTAAACACAAAAAGAGCCGCTTTCTGAGAGAGCGGCTCTTTTTCGATTGTGTTTCTTTTTTCATCAATACTCAATTTCTTCATCCGCAAGTAGCTGGGCTAGGTTCAACACGCAATCGTCCAGTAACAGGATGTCTTCGTCGAAATTGGCGTAGTACCAGTTCTGGTCGGAGGCGATTACGAATACCTTCTTGTATTTGGTACTTAGCCAAATGATTTTCTCTACCCCAAAATCTAGCATTTTCTGCGATTTCTCGATCACGTACTCCGAATCAGCATCCCAGGACGTTTCGCTTAGATCGACTTTCACATCGACCTCAATGACCACTTTCGGGGGAATGTCGAAATATTTGGTATTTAAAATTGCTTCACTCTTCTCAAAAATAGCAATATCATTCGCCAGATTATTATTCCGATCGAGATGTAATCCTGACTCGCTTGAAGAGATTCGATACTTTTTTCGATCTATTTTAGAAGCAATAAATACGATAATGGCAGTAATCAAAACCCCCTGCAAAGAACTGCTTCCCATGATTTCCTCTGGTTTTTTGTTTCCTGCCAATACATCCAAATACCCCTTGTAGGGCAGGGCTTCACCATTCATTTCCTCGTAGGCTAAGTACGCAGGAATAATACGGACTTCGGTTTCAGGCTTTTTTTCTACAACGACCATTTTCTTACGCTTTTTTTACAATCTTAATAAAAAACCAACGACAAAGCAATTGAAAAACACTATTTTAGGAGTTGGAAAAAATATTACTCCCCTCCTCAGGACTATGAATGTAAGCATAACTAAACTGATGTGCTGCTTGGCGATAGCTGCTTTACGCACTATATCTGATACCCAAGCCCAGGCTACCATCAAAGAAACCACCCAAACCCTCAAAACCTACGGCTTCTCCGACCCCAGCCCCGTGCCGCTGATCGGGCGGGTTTATCCTTATACCAAGTTCGAGGGCTACACCGACAAGGGGACGATGCAAGGCTGGAAGTTCGTGGAGTTAGAAAACCCCTACATTAAAGTGTCGGTTACGCCCGAGATTGGGGGCAAGATTTGGGGGGCTTACGACAAGGCGACCAACTTCCCGTTCGTGTATTTCAACCACGTGGTCAAGTTCCGTAACGTGGCCATGCGCGGGCCGTGGTCGTCGGGTGGCATCGAACTAAACTTCGGCGACATCGGTCACGCCCCTACCGTTTCGACGCCCGTGGATTACGCCACCCGCACCAACGCCGACGGCAGTGTGAGCTGCTTCGTAGGAGCCTGGGACTGGTCGGCCCGCACCCGCTGGACGGTTGAAATCAACCTGCCGAAAGACAAGGCGCTTTTTACTACCAAAAGCCGCTGGTTCAACGCCAGTCCGCTCGAAACCAGCTACTACCACTGGATGAACGCGGGCTTTAAGGCGGCGGGAGATTTGGAATTTGCGTTTCAGGGCAGCCACACGTTGGGCCACGATGGCGATACCCGGCCCTGGCCAAAGGACAGTTTGGGACGAAACCTGAATCATTACGAACAAAACAACTTCGGCAGATCCAAGTCGTACCACGTGCTGGGCAAGCCCAGCGATTTTTACGGCGGCTACTGGCACGACGACCAGGCGGGTTTTGTTCACTACGCGCCCTTTTCCGACAAGTTGGGCCAGAAAATCTGGATTTGGGGCCTGAGTCGGCAGGGTATGATTTGGAAAAACCTGCTGACCGACACCGATGGGCAATACGTGGAGTTGCAGTCGGGTCGGCTGTTCAATCAGGCAGGTGGCGGTAGTACAAATAGCCCCTTTAAGCATATCTCCTTTGCGCCCCACACCGTCGATAGCTGGACGGAAAGCTGGTACCCCGTCCGGAAAACGGGCGGCATCACTGCCGCGAACGAAATGGGGGCATTGCACCTTCGCCGTACACCGACGCACGTAATTTGGAATTTCTCGCCTGTCGCTAATCTTGTCGGAAATTTGGTAGTGAAAGCCGATGATAAGGTGATTTTCGAGAAAAATATCAACCTAAAAACACTCGTCAACTATATCGACTCAGTACGCTACGCCGGGAACGGACGCCTCGCCATAACGCTGGATGGTCAGCCGATCTTTAAAGGAGAAGGAGAAAACTTCGCCCTTGAAAATACCGAACGCCCGCTGGTTTCGCCCGCCGATTTTGACTGGGAATCGGAGTACGGCCTGTACTTACGAGGGAAAGACTTCGCCAGCCAGCGGCAATTCTCCCAAGCCGAGGAATGGTTCGGAAAATGCCTGGCGAAAAACCCTTACCACGTCCCCGCCTTGGGCGAAATGGCCCAGCTACTTTATCGTAAAGGCTTGTACGAAGAAGCTTTTGAGATGGCCAACAAAGCCCTATCAATCAACACCTACGACCCGCTGGCCAATTACCTTCGCGGACTATCAGCCCAGCAACGCGGCCAACTGACGGCCGCCAAGGATGGCTACGCGGTGGCAGTACTGAGCTCCGCCTACCGCGCGGCGGCCTGGACGGGTTTGGCGCAGATTGCGCTGCGGGAAGAGGACTGGGGCGGGGCGGAGGGCTTTGTGGAGAAAGCCCTGGCCTACCAGCCCGCCAACGACCACGCGCGGCACCTGCGAACCATGATTTTAAGAAAAACCAACCGCCTGGACGAAGCCCGGCAAGCCGCCGAAAGCGCTTTGGCCGACAATCCGCTGGATCATTTTGCCCGTTATGAGTTGGGAGTTTTGAATAAAAAACCGGAACTGGACAAGTTCATCACCAACGAACTGCCGCACGAAGATTACATCGAAATGGCCTTGTGGTACCGCGAGGCCGGGCAGTACGACGACGCGCTTGCGTTGCTCGATTTGGCCCCAAAAAATCCGATGGTCGAGCTGTGGGCGACGGATGCGCGGCAGTTGGTTTCAAAAGGAAACGCGACCGTACTGAGCCGAATTCTGGCGGAAAATCCTGATTTCGTCTTCCCCTCGCGGCACGAGGAACTGGGTTTGTTGGCCAGAACCGAGAACGACCTAACGAAAGCAGGTCAGCAAGTACCATGGCAATTGCATTATTACCGGGGCATTTTGCTGTGGCAACTGGATAGGATTCCCGAGGCGAAAGAAAAATTCCTGACCTGTGGCGATGCGCCCAAATGGCCCGCGTTTTACCTGACCAAGGCTGATTTATTCAAAGAGCAAAAAGAAGTAGCGGGTCAAGCCCTCGAACGCGCGCACGCTCTGGCCCCCGACGATTGGCGAACCGTCCATGATTTGGCAGACTACTACGGGTCGCTGGGTAAAAACGACGAGGCCTTGGGGTTGGTCGATAAAAAGCTAGAACAAAAGAATTTGCCCGCCCACGAGCAGTACATCCTCGGCCAGCAGAAGGCCCGGCTACTCATGGGGGTCGGTAAATACCGCGAAAGCGTCGAACTGATGAAGCAACTTACCATCCTGCCCAGCGAAGGAGCCGGGGCCGCCCACAGTTTGTTCCGGGAGGCCAACGTCCGCCAAGCCATCGAACTCCTGAAAACCGGAAAAACCATAGACGCCCTGACCTACCTCGCCCTGGCCGAAACCTGGCCCGAAATCCTCGGCAGCGGTCAGCCCTACGATCCCGTCAATCGCCTGACCG
>JBBSKK010000079.1:0-9569 GCA_038256395.1 Cytophagales bacterium
AGATTGCGCGGCTCACGAAGGCAGTCAATGATATGAATGGGAAACTGGGATAAGTGGCGTTCAACCTTTCTCCGGGAGGGGATAGGTACTGCTGCGGCTTGTTTCGGTCGCCGGATCGGACCGTTTATTCGATTCGGAGTTTTTCAGCTCCCTTTCCAGAAAATAATTGAGGGCCGTCCGCAATGTGGCAATGGCCGCCAATTTCCCGATTTCGTCCCAGGTAGGCGCAATGGCCGTGGCCAGGATGTCGGCTCCCAGCAGCAGTTCCAGCGACACAGTAAGCGAACTGCCAAAGCGAATGCGCAGGTCCTGGATCGTACGGCCCGAGTCGGTTCGGGCAATGTTCAGGACATAGCTGTACAAAAACTGCAACAGGGCAACGGCTATGACAATAGCCGCCAGGATTTCGATAATGGCGCTAAGGTACTTGGTGACGATTTCGGCGAGGTTTTCCATAGGCTCAGTCTTTGGTTGAGTTTCCCATCGTTTTAGAAGAAAACTTACTAATCAATATTCCTACCAGCACTACTGAATAAAACTGCCCGATGATACCGATGAAGGCGGTGATTAATTTAAGATAATGTGCTTTGGGGGCGATGTCACCGAAGCCGATGCTGGTCAGCGTGATGCTGTTGAAGTACACTAAATCCATGAACACGGCGGCCTTGCTGGAATCATCGATACCACTGATGGTGCTGAAATCTTCGTATAAAAATACCTGCATCAGAAAAACACTAATTTCCAGGAGCAGAAAATACCCGCAGATGGAGGCGGTAATTAAGTCCTTGTTGATATAACCGGGCCGAATAAGAAAGGCCATGATCTGCCGGAAGATAAAGGAGAAGAAAATCACGTAAGCGATGTTCAGGCTGAGCATGAAGTAGGGCAGCCGCCCGAAGAATGGCAGGGCTATCGGCAGACCCAGCACCACTACGAACAGGATGTTGCGAAAAATCTTTTTCCAGTGGCCCTCCTTAACAAAAATCCCGACACTAGCCAGGCCCACGATCAGGATGTTGATCGGCCAGAGTATTCTGGTATAGAATTCGGTGTCTTTGACGAAAACGCCGATAAACAGGTGTTGGATCAGCGCCGCGAGCAGTACTTCGTATTTGTTGACATGCAGCCAGGCAATTAGTTTTTTCATGCGGCGAAGGTAATTCTAATTCCGCATCAGGGCTTCACCGATCCGAAAGTCTGACCTGAATTTTGCCTTGCCCATCTTTCGCTAAATAAGCAGGAACGCGAATCTCCACGCGTTTGAGACCCGGAATCGTCTTGTCGATTTTCAGCGGCGGCGGATCGAGCGACAGAATGGAAACATTCAGCCCGGCGGGAGACAGAATCGAGAGTTTCAATTCCTTGCCGTCCTGCTTCAACACCGCCCCGTTTTCGACGGAGATTACCTCGGCGGTGGTCATGATGGCCCAGGTCAGGTACTTAGTAGAATCGCTAGTTTCAAAATTATCTTCGACCAATATCGAATGGTCGCTTTCCTTGACGAAACGCCGTTGCAGCGACTTCACTTGTCCGGCCAGCGTCGGCGTCATGTCGTAAGTGACTTCCGGCTGCTTGCCTTCCTTGAAGTCGGTGATGTGGGTAGTACCCGTCACGTCGAAACGCTGGTCATTGACCATGATGGTGCTGTGGCCCTGGTTGCCCTTGGTAAGCAGCGTCCAGCGCTCGCAATCCTGGCAGTAGCCGGAGAGGTTGAAGCCAATTTTATTGAGCAGATAGTATTGCTGATTACCGGGGTCGAGTACCCAACGAACGCCGTTCAGCTCGAAGATAAAACTACCCGCGTCCATGTTGCCGTGACTCAACTGAGCTTTACCGCCTTTAGTGGCCAGATACAATTGTCCGGGATCGCTTGGCGTCGCCCGAAAGACCGCAATGGGATTAGTTCCTTTGCCGTGCCAGGACAAGGGTAGCTCACTTTTCGGCAGACTGCCCGCCCGGCTACGGTACATGGTAAGGTAGGGGAGACCAAGGCCAGCCTGCGGTCCCGCTTTTTCAGGATGAGCAAAAAAATCTTCCTCAAACAACAACGGGTCGCCCGTTTGGGCCGCGAACCAGGAAAGCAACACCGAGCCTTGCCCGTCGCGAGTGTCGCTAGCGTCGGAGTAGTTGAAGAAAGTACCCGAAGGCGCGGTGGCAATCAAGCGGAATCGGCCACTTTCCAGAAAGCCGGGGCTTTTTGAAATGCCAAAATCGGTTCCCAAGGCGCTGGTCAGAACGCTGGAAGCGATTACGGCGTAGCTCGTGCCATACCACCAGTAGCTTGGGCCTTCGGGATACACGCCGTCGGGCCCGTATTCCTTTACCGAGTGGGACATCTTGTCCAAAGCGCGCGAAATAGTTTTAGCAGCCAGTTCGGGATCGACATCGGCAATGGCCAGCGAGGCCGCTACCATTCCGCCGTGGCAAACCGAGTTCCAGTTGTTGTTGCCCTCGATCCAGCCCATCCGCTCATTTTTGTCATTGTAGCTTTCCAGGATGCCCTTTTCGATGATGGCTTTCTTAGCGGCGGCTACCGTGGCTTTGGGCAAAAACTCGCCCACCCAGTCCGTAGCCAGCGCCACGGCAAACGACATTTCCGACACATCCAGAAAATGCTGCGGGTTCCAGTCCTGGAAGGCGATGACCGCCTGCAGTTCCTGGTTTATTTTCTCTAAAACCTTCGGGTCTTTTCCGATCCGGTACACCATGCTCAGCGTACTCATCCGGCGCAGCATTTCCCTCGACACAAAGAGCAGCCGGAAGCCTTCCAATTCGCGCTCGACGACGGGTTTGGACAGAATTTCGTTGGCCTCTTTTTCCAGGTATTGGTAGTAATCCCTGACGTAGGGATCGTCTTTCAGTTTTTGCCGAATGGTCTTTTCAAGTTCCGGCGTCAGGATAAGTTTGGGGCCTTTTTTGGGCAGGTTCTTCTTCAAATACTCTGCCGTGACGGGGTTGTCCCAGTGCAGTTCGTCAGGCTTTGTCTCTTGGCTAAACACTTTTTTTGGAAGAAAAGAGAAGAGCAAAAAGGCAATTAAAGGAAGCAGAAGAAGAAGAAGCGACTTTCTGGTCATGGTTTCGAGGGTTTGGGAAAGAGGATGTTCTTTACAAGAAAGACGCTGAAAGGAGTCTTTACCCTGATAGCCAGTCTTAATAGCCGTAGCAAAAAACGGTGATCGAGTAAAGTCGATCGCCAGCGGCCGCTCTTGTCAATTCGGAGGGAACTTCTTGAACACATCGCCGCGCGGGCCGATGGTCATCAGGTGAATAATTTTGATCACCCCGTCCTCATACCTTAGTCCGACCCGCCAACTACCCAACCTGATTCGATAGTATTCTTCGTGTCCAGCCATCTTTTTGAGGCTGGGTATCTCACTTAACTTGCTTACCCCTTTGAGCAGCCCTGATAGCTTACGGAATTGTTTTTGGATGTGGGGAGGAGATTTTTCCAACTCTTTAAGAAAACGTTTTTGGGCTATTACTTCCATCCCATTGCCTTTTCCAATTCTTCGAGTGTAATATATTCGCTGTCAGGTGATTTTTCAATTTCCTCCATAATCTTTCCCAACAGAAAATCGTCAAGTTCGTCGTCCTCAATTAGGGCGACGATTTTCTCAATCTCATCCTCAGTCCAGTTGCCGCGCTGCTTTTTTACGGAGAACAAGGAAGCCGTCATACCGATCTTTTCGGCGATGAACGAGTTCTTATAGCCTGAACGATCAATTAAGGCCGCCATGCGGCTTTTCAGTTGCCGATAGTTTTGAACGATTTCAATCATGAGGTTTTATTTTTATAACAAAATCTATAAATTTATCTTACAAATTAAGCGAGAAAAATCTACAATTCAGCTTCGCCACCTAAAAATACTACCCTCAATTCCGCATCCTTACCAACTTCTCGTAATTCAAAATCGTAATCAAACTCCCTTTCATCTCCACTAGTTTCTCCTGCTTGAAATCCGAAAGCGTGCGAATGACCGTTTCGGTGGCCGTGCCGACGAGCGAGGCGATGTCTTCGCGGGTGATGGCCATCGAAAAAGGCCGGGACTTGTCGGCCTGGTAGCGCTGGGCCAGCATGACCAGTGCCTCGGCCACGCGCTTACGGACAGAGTTGTAGGCCAGTTGCAGCAGCCGCTCCTCCCGCTCCTTTACTTCATTGGAAAGCATCTTGATAAATTTCGACGAGACCTCGCGATTACCTTGCAGCAGGTCAAAGAAATCTTCTTTGGGAATAATGGCGACTTCGGACTCTTCCAGCGCCACGGCCGAATCCTGGTAGGGGGTTTCCTGCAACAAATCGACGTAGCCGAAAAAGTCACCGGCTTTGTACAAGTCGGTGATGAACTCCTTGCCGGATTCGTTGGCCCGGTAGGCTTTGATTTTTCCCTCGATCAAAAAGAAAATTCCCGTCGGGAAGCTGCCTTCAGTATAAACGGTCTCCTTTTTTCGGAACGATTTGATTCGTTTTTCTTCCGTCAACTTGTGTAAAGCGTTTGTGGTACGGGCTTCCAGCCCGTTTTCCCGCATAAAAGCGTCGAACCCATCAGCCGTGCGGCTGAACCCAGCCCGCAGCCGCTCGCTTTTTTGTAGCCGCACCTCCACGGCGTTTAGAAGTTCCACATCGTCGTAGGGCTTCGTCAGGTAGTCATCGGCACCCATCGTCATGCCCTTACGCTGGTCGGTGCGCTCGGCCTTGGCAGTCAGGAAAATGAACGGAATGCCAGCCGTCTGATCGTCTTTGCCCAGCATGTGCAACACGCCGTAGCCGTCGAGTTCGGGCATCATGATGTCGCAGATGATGAGGTCGGGCTGTTCTTGCTGAGCGAGTTTCACGCCCTCTTTGCCGTTTATGGCGGTTACAACTTCATAATTGGCTAATTCCAAAATCTCAGCCGTATTCTCCCGCATTTCGGGATTGTCTTCAATCAGGAGGATTTTTTTTGAGTTCATTGCGGAGGGGTTAGGCAGCGGTCGGTGCATGGCTGGGAAGTTTAACGAAAAAAGTCGTCCCCGAACCCGGTGCGCTTTTAAAGGATATTTCACCGCCCATTAGGTCGATGTATTTCTTGACGATATTGAGTCCCAGCCCCGTTCCCTGGGCGTTCCCCGCGTTGTGGGCGCGGAAAAAGCGGTCGAAGACGTGCGGCTGGTCGTTTTCGGGAATACCAATGCCCTGGTCCTGAATCTCAAAGTGGACGTTCTCGTTTTCCACACGAGTACGCAGACGAATTTCTGACTGCGGTTCGGAGTATTTGATGGCGTTGCTGAGCAGGTTAATCAGCACGTTGGGTACCAGGTGCTGATCGAGCCAAGCTTTCGCCGGACCCTGGTGCTGGTAGTGAATGCGCTGACCCTCCTGGCAAACACCCTGCATTTCTTCCATCAGTTCCTGACAAAAAACGGGCAAATCCACTCGCACCGGTACGCTCTGCACGTGGCCTTCTTCGAGCTTGCCGATGGACAGAAAATCGTTCAGAATCTCGGTCAGATTTTTCACCGCCGACTTGATTCGCTGCACGTGTTTCTGCCGCTTCTCATCTTCCTCCGTTAGGGCGTACCGTCCGATCAAAGAAGCCGACGACAGGATAGTCGCCAGCGGCGTGCGAAACTCGTGCGAGGCTATGGTCATGAACTGACTTTTCATATCATTCAGTTCGCGCTCTTTTTCCAACGCACGTAGTGCCTCCATTTGCGAGTCTTCAAGTTTTAAAAGTGTTTCGGCCAGTTCCCGGGTGCGCTGCTCCACGCGCATTTCCAGCTCGGTATTTAGTTTCTGAATCTCGCTATTGGCCACTAAAATGGCGGTTTCCTGCCGCTTTCGAACCGTAAGATCTACCACGAAAGCCACCACGAAATTGCCCTCGCTGGTAGAAAAAGGGCTGAGGCTGACTTCCACCGGAAACTCCGTACCATCGCGCTTGCGGCCAAACAGGTCGCGGTTGTGGCCCATTCCCCGCGCGCGGGGTTCCTTCATGTAGTCGTCGCGCAGGTGGACGTGGTTCCGGGCAAACGGGATGGGTACCAAAAGTTCGATTTTATTTCCCACCAACTCCTCCTCCTCCTCGTAGCCAAAAAGCCGCTTCGCCGTCGGGTTGACCATCGCAATCGTGGCCGCGCTGTCCACGACCACAATACCCTCCGTCGCGTACTTAAAGAGCGCGTTGAGCATCTCGATATGCCGCATTATTTCTTCGGTATGTTTACTGTATACTGCGAACATACTATTTTTTTAAGGAGGAAGGGAGGAGGGGGGAAAGGAGAAGAGGAAAAAGATGAATTTTTTTGAGGCAGGACAGGGCCAAAATAAAATCTACGCCAAAATCCTTTCCGCCAAAACTATCGGATTAGCCAAGATGGAAATATGACGCAGGTCAGAAATAGGACTGATTGTTTTTGAACACTCGTAGGGCCGGACACGCGCACCTGCGAACCTATGTGTTCGCCCAACGCGCGTCAGTTCTGCGCCTACGCCAGGGAGAAGTAAATGGTTGGGAAGAATAGAAACAGGTCACCGCGTAGCCGCTTCGCCGTGGCAAAGCGGTAATTCAACGGGCGTACCCGACTGGGTGGAAAGCGAAGGAAACTCAATCAACAACCCCCGCCCCAGCAGCCAAATCCCCGCCACCGCCACCAAAATCGGCGTCAAACGACGCATCCGGCTGCGCAGCGCGGGACTGAACCACTGCTTAAAAAAACCAACGGCCATCATCGCCGGAAGCGTCCCCAAACCAAAAGCCAGCATATACGTTGCCCCATTCACCGAGCTGCCCGTGGCGATGGAACTGATGAGGGCCAAATACACCAAGCCGCAGGGCAACAGCCCGTTGAGCATCCCTAACCCGGCCCAGCCGCCGAGTTTCTGGCTGCGAAGTTGTGCCGCCATGCGGCTTTTCAGTTGACCAATTGCCTTTTGCCAAAAAACCGGCGTCTTCAAAACATGGTCGAGTCGTGCGGGCCAAAAAACATACAGCAGCATCGCCGCCCCGGCGGCAATGGACAGGTACCTCAAGTACCCTACCCACAAAACCGCCCCTCCCAAAGCCCCAATCCCCGCACCCAACAGCGCGTAAGTACCTGCCCGACCCAGATTGTAGGTCAAAAGCCCCGCCACCTGCCGCCTCCGGCTGCCGTGATGAACCGGCAGCGCGAGCGCAATCGGCCCGCACATTCCCACGCAGTGGAAACTACTCATGAGGCCGAGGGTGAAGGCGAGGGTTTGCATGGGGGGGTGTTGAGTGGCAAATGGGCAAAATAATGATGAGTGATGAGTGATGAATGATTTTTATCGCATTCATCATTCATCATTCATCACTAAAACGGCTCCTTCGTTCCAGTAGGTCGTTTCTCCGTTTTTCCAGTCGAATTGGAGGAGGTAGCGGCCGGGCTGGATTTTTTTCAGAGGGATGGTTTGCTGGTTGTTCGCGTCGGGCATGATGGCGAATCGTATGTCCTTACCGTTGTCGGACGGGCAGTAGAAACGCACTTTCCCTGATAAATCCTGATGGCTGAATCCTTCGGGATATTTTATTTCCAAAGCCGTGTCCGTCAGCTTCCATTGCAGGGGCGTGGACAGGGCCTGAGCGCGGTGCGTTTTGTCGATTTTATTTTGGAAATCGAGTTCCAGGGCGTAGTAGTCTTCCGAGACCAAGTCCACGCGCTGGTTCAAGCTCAGCGTGACCAGGAACAATATGCCCAGAACAAATCCCGTGTAGAGCATGGCAATGCCGGTTCCCCAACTAATTTTTTTCATAACTTCAAATTTGTATTTGTTTCTTACTGTGGTGCTATAAACGTCGTCTTGAACTCCTCGATTTTCTCGCCGCCTTCGTAAACCGAGAACTTCACGTCCGTTAGGCGTTTTTTGATTTTTGATTTAGGAATAGTCACAAAAAGGCTGCCCTGCGACAGGCCGACGGGGTCGAGTGTCAGGTCGGGCGTTCCGGCAAATTTTATTTCGCCTTCCGGTGACTCGAGTACCAGCTTGGGGCTTATTTCGTGGTTAGTTTTATTAAAAATCTTGAACGTGTAAAGGTTGCTCACCGTACCGTCGCCGTTGTCGATGAAGGTTGTGCCGGGGGCGCGGAAAAGCGTCGTCTCGGTGTCGGTACGGGTAACTACGACGAAGCCCAAAGCGCCCCAAAGCAGCATCAGCACCGCCGCGTAGCCAATGACGCGCGGCGTCACAAACTTCTTGCGGCCTTCGGCGATGGAGTTTTCGGAAGCGTAGCGAATCAGCCCGCGCGGCAGATCGACTTTGTCCATAATGTTATCACAGGCGTCGATGCAGGCCGTGCAGTTGACGCACTCCATTTGGGTGCCGTTGCGGATGTCGATGCCCGTCGGACAGACCACCACGCACTGCTGGCACATAACGCAGTCACCGGCTTCACGTTCCTGGTTTTTGCGCAGCTTGGCGCGGGGTTCGCCGCGTTTGTAGTCGTAGGCCACCACCATCGAATTGCGGTCGAGCAACACCCCCTGCAAGCGGCCGTAAGGACAAATGACGGTGCATACCTGGTCGCGGGCCCAGGCAAAGACAAAGTAGAAAACCGCCGTAAAGCCCACCACGCCGCCAAACAGCGACAGGTGTTCCGAGAGCGGTTCGGTGATGATTTTCTTTAACTCGTCCACGCCCACTACGTAGGACAATAGCAAATTGGCGATCACGAACGAGATCAGCAGGAAAACGCTCCACTTGCTGACTTTTTTAATGATTTTATCCGTCGTCCAGGGCGCTTTGTCGAGTAGTTTTTGTTGCGTGTGGGTACCTTCGATGGCGAACTCGATCTTGCGAAAAACCATTTCCAAAAAAATGGTCTGCGGACAGGCCCAGCCGCAAAACAGCCGCCCGAACACCGCCGTAAACAGCACGATGAATACCATAAAAGACAGCATCGCCAAGCCGAACAGCCAATAATCCTGCGGCCCGATAAACATCCCGAAGACGATGATTTTCCGCTCGATGACATTGAACAGAAACATCGGCTGGCCGTTCAGTTTCAGGAATGGCCCGGCAAAGAGCAGCCCCAGGGCCACCACCGAAAACACGACGCGACGGCGGTGCCAGTGACCTTCCGGCTTCTGGGGATAAAACCAGTTGCGTTTGCCTTCCTCATCGACCGCGCTGAATTGGTCGCGGAAGGAGTCGTCGAAGTTTTCGTAGGTGGTACTCATTGGCTTTCGGCTTCCGGCCATAGGCTATCGGCTATCGGCCTTTTATTGTAGGTAATTGATTTGCAGTTTGATGCATTAAAACCGTTCTTACGCCGACAGCCGACAGCCGACAGCCTAATTTTTTACTGCCTCAATCGCCTGCGGCACCGGGTTGGTCGGTACGTCGACGGGTTTTTCGTATAGTTCTCCTTGCGGGGCTTTGGGGTCGGCGGGTTTGCTGCCGTGCAGTTGGGCCAGCACATAGCTAGCCACTTTTTGCATCTCCTGCGGCGGAAGCTGCTTTTCCCACGAAATCATGCCCTTTTCAGGAAAGCCGTATTTGACCGCTTTGAAAACATCCTGAATCTCGCCTCCGTGAAGCCAGTAGTTATCTGTAAGGTTGGGACCGACGCCGCC